>CAZJXU010000379.1:0-12303 GCA_964550095.1 uncultured Spirochaetales bacterium
TCCTCCAGCAGGCGTGCGACCACTTCTCCGCTGCTGGTCTTTTCCGGGCGGTCGTCCGCGCCCGGTCGCTCGCCGTATTCGGGCGGGTCCAGAACAGGGCTGCCGCTCTGCACGATGGCCCGCTGGAACAACCCCGCAGCCCGGGGCGAGAGCAGCAGGGCGAAGGTGTTGCTGCCGCCCGCGGATTCGCCGAACACCGTCACCCGCTGCGGGTCGCCGCCGAAGTGGTGAATGTTCTGCTGCACCCAGGTGAGAGCGCGCACCAGGTCCAGCAGCGCAAAGTTGCCCGAGGCCTCGTCGGCCTCCGCGCCTGCGCGCAGCCAGGGGTGGCGAAACCAGCCGAAGGGCCCCAGCCGGTACTGCGCCGCGACCAGGATCACCCGGTTCTCCGCGGCGAGCCGACCGCCGTCGTAGGGCGATGCGTCGCCGGTGGAGTTGCCGCCCCCGTGAATCCAGAACATCACGGGCAAACGCGCTTCGCCCCGTGGCGCATCCCGGGGCGCGAAGATGTTCAGGAACAGGCAGTCTTCGTTGCCGTAGGGCGCGCCGAATTCCACGTCGCCCCGGCCGCCGCCCCGGCCCGCGAGCTGCGGGCAGGGCGCCCCGTGTCGCAGCGCTTCGAATGTCCCCTGCCAGGCTGCGGGCGCCTGCGGCGCACGCCAGCGCAGTTCGCCCACGGGCGCCCTGGCGTAGCGCAGGCCCAGCCAGACGTGGTTGCCGAACTCGCCCGTTCCTCCGATGACTTCGCCTTGCTCCAGCGTGAGCCGCGTGGCCTCGCTGCGCTGCAGTTTCACGTCGGCCAGCTCGCCCTGGTCGATGCAGCCGATGCACAGCAGGGCGAGCCATGCGAGCAGGGCGATAGCAGGCGATGTCAAACGGGTAGGCATGGCGCCTCCGCGGGTTTCGAACCATCGGAAAGACGGGACAGCAGACTGCAAGACGGGCACACACAGGCCCGTGCAGCCACGGACAGACCCGGACAGGCGCACACCACCCGCCCGGTCACAGCGCCCTCCAGTATAGGGATTTGCGTCATGTGCGCCCGCCGCATCGCAAAGCGAGGCAGGCCTCTGCGCAAGCCCGCGGCGGGAGGTCGCATCGCCACGAATCGCTAGCAGCCGCCAGGGCCGGCCTTGCGAAACCCGGATATTGGCGAGCCCGCATCACCAGCCGCCCCCGGGCGCCGCCGGCTACGAGAGGTCGATTCGTGCGCGCCTGGCGACAGTGACTCGGACACCGGAACGCGACCGTCGGGCAGGCCGGGATGGTTGAGTTGTCCGTGGCCGATACGGACGACCGCTGCCCGGGGCCGCAGCGACCAGCCCCGTTTCAGGACAACACAGGACCGGCTATTGACAGGGCGCCCGCCGGGGTGCAGACTCCGTCACAAGGAGGCGCCGCCATGGCCCTGGTTCATGTCACCGAAAACGCATCCCGGCAGATCAAGCGCCTGCTGGAAGGCGAGCACAAGGCCGACACGCACGCCCTGCGCATGAAGGTGGTGGGAGGCGGCTGCTCGGGTTTGCAGTACCAGTTGATGTTCGATGACAAGGAGCGCGAGGACGACACCGAGGTGCAGAGCGACGGTGTGCGCGTGCGCGTCGATGAGAAGAGCGCCCTCTACCTGGCCGGCAGCACACTCGATTACGTGGATTCGCTGATGGAATCCGGCTTCAAGATCGACAACCCGAATGCCGCCAACACCTGCGGCTGTGGGCAATCCTTCGGCGCCTGAAGCGCCGCCCGCCTCGTCCGCGCCGCCGTCGTCGTCGGCCTCGTCGCCCGCGCCGCCGCTGGCCTCACCCGCGCTGCTAGCCGCGCCCGCGTCGGACTCGCCCGCGTCGCAGGCCGCGCCCGAGCCGGCCTCCCCCTCGCCGCAGGCAGAAGGCGCCCGGGCTGCAGGGCGCGTCGTTTACCTCGACCACCACGCCACCACGCCCGTCGATCCCCGGGTGCTGGACGCCATGCTGCCCTGGTTCGGCGAGCGCTACGGCAACCCGTCGAGCGCATCGCACCGTCTTGGCTGGCAGGCCGAAGCGGCGGTGGAACTCGCGCGCGAGCAGATCGCAGCCGGCATCGGCGCCGCCGAAGCCGCTGAAATTGTCTTCACCAGCGGCGCCACCGAGAGCGACAACCTGGCGCTGTGCGGCGCGCTGGCCGCCATCGGTGGGGGAGGGCTGGTGACGGTGGCCACGGAGCACCCCGCGGTGCTCGACACCTGCGCCGCACTCGCGAAGCGGGGCGTGCGCGTGCAGGTGCTGCCGGTGGACGAACGCGGCCTGGTCGATCCCGAACGGCTCGCGGCCGCCATCGACAAAGAGACCGTGCTGGTTTCGGTGATGGCCGCCAACAGCGAAATCGGCGCAGTCCCGCCGCTCGCCGAAATCGGCGGCATCTGCGCCGAGCGCGGCGTGCTGTTTCACTGCGATGCGGCCCAGGCGGTTGGCAAAATGCCGCTGGATGTCGAGGCCCTCGGCATCGACCTGCTCTCCTTTTCGGCGCACAAGCTCTACGGGCCGAAGGGCGTCGGCGCGCTGTACCTGAGGCGCCGGGCGCGCGCGGGCGTGCGCCGTCCGCGCCTCGAACCCCTGCTGTTCGGGGGAGGGCAGGAGCGCGGCCTGCGCCCCGGCACCCTGCCAGTGCCGCTTGTCGTGGGCTTCGCGCGCGCCGTGGCGCTGGCGCTGGAAACCATGGACGAAGAGCGCGCGCGCATCGGCGCATTGCAGGGCTTGTTCTGGTCGCTGCTCGAGCAGCAGGTCGGGGGCGTTTTCCTGAACGGGCCGGCCTTTGGCGAAGAGCGCCTGCCGGGCAACCTCAATGTTTCCATTCAGGGCGTGCGGGCGGACGCCATGCTGCCGCGCCTTGAAGACCTCGCGCTTTCCACGGGCAGCGCCTGCGCCTCGGCGAGCCCGGCGCCCTCGCACGTGCTCAAGGCCTGCGGCTTTGACGACGCGCGCATCCAGGGCGCCCTGCGCTTCGGCCTCGGCCGCTTCACCGACGAGGCCGAACTGCGCTACGCCGCAGGCCGCCTGGCCGAGGTGGTATCGGAGGCCCGGGCGGCAGGCGCCTGATTTATCAACGAATGGTGTCTTGCCAACGGAAGTGACCAACCGACCGCATTGCCGCCGGCCCCGGGCCGCCCGCAGGGAAGGCCGTGTTGCTAGACTGGGGCGGCGCCGCGCAGCAGGGCACAGCAGGCCGGGCCGCCACGGACAGCCGTTATCGCCCCGGGGCCGCCCTGTCTCCGCAGCGCCTGCATCGACTCCCGGAGGAAGCGTGAAAGAGAGCAAGAGCGACAACCTGACCTGGCACGCGGGGCAGGTCGGGCGCGCCGAGCGCGAGGCGATGCTGGGCCAGCGCGGGCAAGCGGTGTGGCTGACCGGGCTCTCGGGCTCGGGCAAGTCCACGCTGGCGACTGCGGTCGAGGCCGAAATCGTGCGGCGCGGCAAGCTGGCCTACGTGCTCGACGGCGACAACGTGCGTCACGGGCTGAACGCCGACCTCGGCTTTTCTCCCGAAGACCGCACCGAGAACATCCGCCGCATCGGCGAGGTGGCCAAGCTGTTCACCGACTGCGGCGTGCTGGTGTTCACCTCTTTCATTTCTCCCTACCGCGCGGACCGTGCGCAGGTGCGCGCGCTCTTTGAAGCGGGCGATTTCATCGAGGTGTATTTGAACGCCGATGTCGCGGCCTGCGAAGCGCGCGACCCGAAGGGGCTGTACCGCCGCGCGCGCGCGGGCGAAATCCCCGAGTTCACGGGCGTCTCCGCGCCTTACGAGGCGCCGGAAAAGCCTGAACTCACCATCGACACTGCGGGGCAGACGGCGCCCGAGAGCGCACGGGTGTTGCTGAGCTACCTGGAAAAGCGCGGTGTGCTTTCTCCGGCGTCGTAGCCGAAGCGCCTGGACCGTGGTGGGCGCCGGGAAGCTGCGCCTGGCCGGTCTGGTGTTGCCGCTCGCGGGCTTGCTCGCCTGCGCGACGCCTGCCGAGCAGCGCACGGATTCTTCTGCGAGGGCGCGCGCAGTAGTTGAACCCGCCGCGCAACCTGCCGAACGCGCCCTGCCTCGTGCGCCCCGTGCGCCCGGCGCAGCGACGCCTGTTGCAACCACGCCCGACGTCGCAGTCGCGCCCGGAGCAGTAACGCCCGGCATCGAGGCCGCGCCCGGCGCCGCACCCGGCGACGAACAGCAGGGCAGGGCAGGAACGCAGCACGCCGAACGGGATGCGCAAAACGACGCGAGATTAAATACGCAGGACGCCACGCGATTAAACGCGCAGGACGGCGCGCGACCGAACGTGCAGAGCGGCGCACAATCATATACGCAGGACGCCGCGTGGCCGAACGTGCAAAACGGCGTGCTATCAAATGAACAGAGCGGCACGCGGCTGAATGCGCAAGGCGATGCCGGCGTGCGGCTGAACGAACAGAGCGATGCCGCCACGTGGCCGAATGTGCAAAACGGCGCGCGACCGAACGTGCAGGGCGGCGTGCGACCGAACGCGCAGAACGCCACCCGATCGAATGAACAGAACGCCACGCGGCTGAACGAACGGGGCGACGCCGGCGCCTCCGTGCAAACCGAAGTCGGCGAAGCGGCTGCTGCGAGTGAAGCCGCCGAAGCCAGTGAAATGGGCGCAGCCAGCGAAGTCGCTGGAATCGACGAGGCCGGTGAAATGGGCGCAGCCGCCGAAGCCGCTGGAATCGCCGCAGCCGACGAAGCCGGCGAAGTAGAGGACGAATCCGCCGCGACTCCTCCGCAGGTCGAATGGGAAAACCCCTACGAGCGTTTCCAGACGGTGCGCAGATCCCGGCGTCCCGCGCAGTCGGACGCAGCAGAGCGCGGCGCCGAGGCGCAGGCCGACAAAGCGCCCGGCGCGGGCAGGCTGATGCAGGCCTCTGCCGAGGGTTCCATCGAACTCGACTTCCTGGTCGCCTCGCAATTCGACCGTCTCGAACTTTTCGACGAGGCCGTGCTCGCCTACCAGCGCGTGCTCTCGCGCGACCCGGGAGCCCTGCCGGTGCTGGTGCGCCTGGCCGAGTTGCACGCGAGGCTGGGCGATCACCACGAAGCGCTGTTTCATATCCGCCTGGCCCGGGAGCTGGCCCCCCCGGACGATGCGGACATGCGCCTCTCGGCGAGCGCCGTCTATTTCCAGCTCGGCGAAATCGATGCGGCCATCCAGGTGCTGCTGGACGAAGACGACGAGCCCTTCGAAGTGGATTCCGCTCCGCTGCTGTACGAGTTGTACCGCATAGCAGAACGCCCGCCGCAGGCGCTGCGGGTCGCCCTGTGGCTGATAGAGCAGTCGCCCTTTGAACCCAGCGCGTACATCATGGCCGCTGCCGCCTACGCCCATATAGAAGACTACGAATCTCAAGCGCGCATTCTGCAGAGCGGCCTCGACAACATTCCGGGCGAACTCAGCATCTACGAAGCGCTGGCGCGCCGCGCGCGGCGCCTTTCGGGGCGCGCCGGGGAACTCGAGGTGTTGCGCGAAATGCGCGCGCACCACCCGCAGAACCTGCGCGTGTTGCTGCGCATTGCGGAGACGGAACTAGCGACCGGCGAGGGCGAAGCTGCAGAGCGCACCCTGATGCAGGCGGAGTGGCTTTCTCCGCGCGACCCGCGCGCCTCGTTGCGGCTCGCCTTCATGGATTACGAGCGCGGCAATTACGCCGCTGCGTACCGGCGTTTCGCCAATGTGCACGCCATGGACGCGAGCGACTACCAGGTGACCTTCTTCCTCGGCATGACGCAGCGCCAAATCGGCCGCGATGCGGATGCCCTTGCATCTTTAGAGAGCATTCCGCCGACGTCGAACCGCTACTTCGAAGCCCGCTCCCAGGCCGCCTTCTTGCTGGAGCGGCTCGGCGAGTACGCGCGCGCCCTCGGGTACGTGGACCAGGCCATCGACGCCCTGCGCGCGCGCGAGCGCACCTCGCCTTCCGGCGCGAGGGACCCGGAGCGCCTGCACGGGCTGCGGGTGTACCGGGGCAACCTGCTCTTTCACTCGGGCCGCGAGCGGGCCGCCCTTCGCTATCTGGATTCGCTGCTGGTGGGCGCGGAGCGGGACGCCGAGGTGTACTTCACCATGGGCTTTCTGCACGGCGAGCGCAGGCAGCGCGCGCTCGCACGCGAGTTCATGGATAAAGCGCTCGAACTCAGGCCCGACTACGCCGACGCGCTGAACTACATCGGTTACGATCTCGCCGACCACGGCGAAAACCTGGACGAGGCGGAACGCCTGGTGCGGCGTGCGCTGGAGCTGCGCCCGGACAGCGGACACATCGTGGACAGCCTGGGCTGGGTGTATTACCGGCGCGCCGAGGCGCTGCTGGCGGCGGGCCGCATCCAGGAAGCGCACGCGTGGCTGTTCCGCGCCGAGAGCGAACTGCTGCGCGCGGACAAACTCACCGGCGGCAACCCGGTCATCCTGGAGCACATCGGCGATGTGTATCTCGCCCTCGGCCGCGACGCCGAAGCGCTTACCTACTACGAGCGGGCCAGGGGGCAGCAGGGCGCGAAGTCTCCCGAACAGCCCGAGCTGGCCGGCAAGATCGAGCGGCTGCGCGCCGCCCTGCCGCCCGCAGAAACGCCTCGAACCCCGGCCCTGCCGACAGCGGAAACGCCGTGAGATTTTCCGCCCCGGCGGTTGCCCGCAGAGACGCTGTGAAATCCGGCCCGTCGGTCGTCCGCAGAGACGCCGTGAAATCCGTCCCGGTCGCTGACCGCGGAAACGCTGCGAAATCCGGCCCAGCGGTCGTCTCGACCGCCGCGTTGCTTGCTTTGCTCGGGCTCGGCTTCGCAGCCTGTCGCAGTGCGCCTCCCTCCATACCCGGCGCGCCCGCTGCGCCGGCCGCATCGACCGCCTTGGCCGAACAGGCGCAAAACCTGCTCGAAGCCGCGCGCCTGCGCGCCGCATCCGTTTCGGGCTTGCGCGCGCGGCTGCGCGCCGTCGGCCCCGGCTCGCCGCTCGCCCGCTTTTCCAGCCAGGTGCTGCTGGCGGAGCGCCCCGGCCGTTTGCGCGTCGAGGTGCTGGGCCCCTTCGGCCGTCGCCTGCAGGTGCTCGCCACGGGCGGCGCGGCCTGGGAGTACTACCAGGCGGGCGCCGGCGACATCGTGCGCGTTCCCGTTTCCGACATCAATTCCCTGCCCGTGGCCTGGCTGGGCCCGCTGGCCGGTGAAGTAACGCCCGACCTCTCCGTGGCGCTGCTGCTGGCGGCCCCGCCCGTTCCAAACGCCGCGCCCCGTCGCAGCGAGCAGACGCCGGAGGGGCTGCGCATCGACTTCGCAGGGCGCAGCTTTCTGTTCGGGGCGGGCGGCGAACTGGCGGAAGTGCGGCTGCAGGGCGCGGACGGCGCCGAAGCGCTCTCGGTGCGTTACCGGGACTGGCGCGAGTTGCCCGGCGGGCGCTTTCCTTTCCGTGTAGAGTTATACGCAGCCGCGAGCGGCGCGCGTCTCACGCTGGAGTTTCTGGATGCTGAACTGAACCCCGACTTGGCGGGAAACTGGTTCCGGTTATCCTCTGCGCAGCACCGGCCCACGGCGCCGGGCGAAGGAGCCGAATGAGCACCGGGCGACACAGCCATGCCGCGCAGCACACCAGCCGCGCCCCTTCCACCCGCGCCTGGCGGGGGCGCGCCCCGCTGCGCCTCTTCCGATCACTGCGCAGCCACTGGCCGCTGCGCGCAGGCTGGCCTGCGCCCGCATCCTCGCCTGCACCCGCACTCGCGTCCGCACCGGCGTTTGCATCCGCATCCTTGCACGCACCCGCACCCGCGTCCTTGCCCGCATCCGCATCATTGCCCGCATCCGTACCCGCACCCGCGCATCCGCACGCACCCGCGTCCGCATCCGCACTCACCCTGCTGCGCCGCGGCGCACCCGCCCTGACCATCGCCTTGCTGCTGCCGGCCCTGCTGCTCACGGCCTGCAACAACAACCCCTACCCGGGCGCCGACGCCGAAGCGAGTACCTACTACACCTCGTACTCGGGTGCGCACCGCACCCTGGACCCTGCCGAGGCCTACAACGTCAGCGCGCATTACGTGACGGGCCTGGTCTATGACACGCTGCTGGAATACCACTACCTGCTGCGGCCCTACACATTGATACCCGGGCTGGCGACCGAAGTGCCGAATGCAGAGCCGCTGGCCGATGGCGGCGTGCGGTATCGCTTTCGCATGCGCGATGGAATCGGCTTCGGCGAAGACCCCTGCTTTGCGCCGAACCGGAACGGGCTGCGCACCCGTGAGGCCACAGCCGAGGACATCGCCTACCAGCTGCATCGCCTGGCCGACCCGGAACTCAAGGTGCAGGTGCGCGAGGCCTTCTCGCGCATCCGGGGCTTTCGCGCCTTCATGAAAAAACTCGGCGAGCGCCGCAAGGCCGACCCTGCATTCGCCGCGCGCAGCACACGGGAGCAGTACAAAGCGCTCGGCGGCATCGAAGGCGTGCGCGTGACAGGCCGTTACCAGTTGGAGGTGGAACTCAGCGAGTCCTATCCGCAAATCCTCTACTGGTTCGCCACCGAGTTCACCACGCCGGTCGCTCACGAAGCGGTCGAATACTACGACGCCGAGGAAGGGCGCGACCGCTTCGCCGACCACCCGGTCGGCACCGGGCCCTACCGCATCACGGACTATCAAAAGCGGTTGCGCATTCTGCTGGAGCGCAACCCGCACTGGTACGGGCTGCGTCACCCGGATGCGCCCGGCGCGCGCTACCCCGAAACCGGCATGCCGGGAGACGCCGAAGCGGGCCTGCTCGACCCGGAAGTGGTGGGCCGCGGGCTGCCCTTCATCGACCGCATCGAGTTTCGCCTGGAAAAGGAGAGCATCCCGCTCTTCAACAAGTTTTTGCAGGGCTACTACGACCGCAGCGGCATCATCAAGGAAAGCTTCGACCAGGTGGTGCAGAACGACCGCCTCACGCCGGAGATGGAAGCGCTCGGCATCAGCCTGCGCAAGGCGGTATCGCCCAGCGTCTTCTACCTGGGCTTCAACATGGAAGACGAAGTGGTGGGTGCGCCGGCAGGCCGCCGAGGCCGCCTGCTGCGCCGCGCCATGAGCCTGGCCGTGGATTCGGGCGAGTGGGTCCAGCTCTTCCAGAACGGGCGCGGCATCGAGGCGCAAAATCCCGTGCCGCCCGTGCTGGCCGGCTACCCGGCCGGTTACCAAAACCCCTACCGCCGGGTGAACATGGAACGCGCCAAGGCGCTGCTGGCCGAGGCCGGCTACCCGGACGGAATCGACCCCGCCACGGGCAAGCCCCTGCACCTGACCTTCGATATCTACACGGTCAGCTCGCAGGACCTGCTGTCGCGCAAGTTCTTTTTGAAGGCGTGGAACAAACTCGGCCTGAACGTGGAGCTGGCCGCCACCACCTACAACGAGTTCAACGCCAAGGTGGAGCGGCTCGCCTACCAGCTTTTCTTCTGGGGCTGGTCTGCGGACTACCCGGACCCGGAAAACTTCCTGTTCCTGCTCACCTGCGACATGCGGCGTTCCAAGCACGGCGGGCCGAACACCACCAATTTTTGCGACCCCCGTTACGACGCGCTCTTCGACCGCATGGAAGTGATGCCAAACGGCCCCGAGCGGGATGCAGTGATACGGGAAATGCTGACGGTGCTGGAGCAGGAGCGGCCCTGGGTGGAACTCTTTCACGGGGTGGACTACTCCCTGACCCACGCCTGGCTTGCGGGCGTGAAGCCCTTTGGCATGTCCTACCCGATGTACAAGTACTACCAGCTCGACGCGCCAGGCCGCGCCGCCCTGCGCGCAGAGCGCAACCGGCCTGTGCTTTGGCCGGCCTTTGCGTTGGCGGGCGTTTTCCTGGTAGGAGTGCTCCCTGGGGTGCGCACCTTCTTCCGGGAGCGCCAATAGGTGTTTGCCTACATCATCCGTCGCCTGCTGTACGGAGTATGCGTCGTCTTCGGCGTGCTCTTCGTACTGTTCGTGCTCTTCTTTCAGATCGCCACGCCCGACGACATCGCGCGGCGCGCGCTGGGCGACAAGGCGCCCCCCTCTGCAATAGAAGAGTGGAAAGCCTCGCACGGCTACGACCGCCCGCTCTGGCCCTGGCAAAGCCCCTCCGACAACCTGCTCTATCGCCACTACCGCTCCATGCTGAGCTTCGACTTCGGCCGCAGCGACGTGGACGACGTGCCCATCATGCGCCGCCTGCGCGAGGGCGCCTTGCCGAGTCTGGTGGTCACCCTGCCCATCTTCGTGTTCAGCCTGGGGGCCACGGTGCTGATCGGCCTGTTCGTCGCATTTTTCAGGGAAACCTACATAGACAAGGTGGGAGTTTTGCTGTGCGTGCTCGGCATGAGCATCTCGATTTTGCTCTACATCATCGGCGGCCAGTTCATGGTCGGCAAATTGCTGCGCTGGTTTCCGATTTCGGGCTTTGACATGGACCCATCGGTGCTCGCGCGCTTCATCGCATTGCCGGTGCTGATCGGCGTCATCTCCGTGCTCGGCGCCGACGTGCGCTTCTACCGGACCGTCTTCGTGGAAGAGACCGGCCGCGACTACGTGCGCACCGCGCGCGCCAAGGGCGCCGGCGAAATGCGCGTGATGCTGCGCCACGTGCTGCGCAACAGCCTGATCCCCATCCTGACGCGCGTGGTGGTGGCCATCCCCTTCCTCTTCGTGGGCTCGCTGCTGCTCGAAAACTTCTTCGGCATTCCCGGGCTGGGCTCGCTCACCGTCGACTCCATCAACCAGAACGACTTCGCCACGCTGCGCGTCATCGTCTTCGTGTTCTCGCTGCTCTTCATCGGCGGCCAGATACTCACCGACATCAGCTACGCAGCGGTAGATCCGCGCGTACGCCTGGAATAGGAGCAGAGGAGCAAGCGTGGAAGACTACGTGTTCTCCAACCTGGTGGTGTGCGCGCTGCTGGTCGGCCTGGCCTTCATCGTGCGCGCAGTGCGTCGCAGCCGGCTCTGGCGCGAGGCATTCTCGGAGCTGTGGCGGCGCCGACGCATCTCGGTGCTGGTGGTGCTCGCCTACCTGCTGATCGGCCTGCTCGACTCGGTGGCCTGGGTAGGAGGCGCCGCTTCCGGCGACGACCTGCTCGCCGGCCACCGCGCGCAGAGCGTGATCGACCGCATGTTCCCGCAGCGCAGTTTGGAAAGCAGCTACTCCGCACCGATGGCGGACGAAGCCTTTTACGGCGGCATGCCGCTGGTGGCGCCGGGTTCGCACTGGCTCGGCACCGACATCCTGGGCCGCGACGTCATGCACCGCATGCTGAAAGGCGTGCGCGTCGCGCTGCTGATCGGGGGCTTCACCAGCCTGATCGCCATCCCGCTGGCGCTTTTGCTCGGCGTTCGCGCCGGCTACTTCGGCGGCCGCTTCGACGACATGGTGTTCTTCACCATGTCCACGCTGGCCTCCATCCCATCGCTGCTGCTCTTGATCGCGCTGATCCTGGTGCTGGGCCGGGGCACCTGGCAGGTGTGCCTGGCGCTCGGCGTCACGAGCTGGGTGGGCCTGTGCCGCGTGGCCCGGGGCGAAACGTTGAAGCTGCGCGAGCTGGACTACGTGCAGGCCGCGCGCGCGCTCGGCGTTTCCGACGGACGCATCCTGCTGCGCCACATCCTGCCCAACCTGCTGCACCTGGTCATCATCACCTTCGTGTTGCTCTTTTCGCAGTTGGTGCTCTCGGAGGCGATCCTCGCCTACCTCGGCATCGGCGTGGAAGGAAGCTGGGGCGAAATGATCGATCAGGCGCGCAACGAACTCTCGCGCGAGCCTGTTATCTACTGGAACATCGCAGCCGCCGCAGCGGCCATGTTCACGCTGCTGCTGGCAGTCAACTACGTGGGCGACGCCTTGCGCGACATCTTCGACCCGCGCACGCTTCGGGAGGAACGATGAGCGCCGCGCTGGAAATCGAAGGGCTCAGCGTTTCCTTTCCCGACCAGGCCGGGCGCTCGCGCGTGGTGGAAGGGCTGGACCTCGAAATCGCCGCGGGCGAGGTGCTGGCCCTGGTCGGAGAATCGGGCTGCGGCAAATCCGTCAGCGCGCTCGCCTGCATGCGCCTGTTGCCGAGGTCCGGCCGCATCGACGCGGGCCGCATCGCCCTGGAAGGCCGGGAGATACTGGAGCTTTCCGTGCCCGAAATGCGCGCGCTGCGCGGCTCGCAAATCTCGATGATCTTCCAGGAGCCGATGACCAGCCTCTCGCCGGTGACCACAGTGGGCATGCAGGTCATGGAAGCGATCCACCTGCACGAGCGCGTCTCGCGCGCCGCAGCGCAGGGTCGCACCGTGGAGCTGTTTGAAC
>CAZJXU010000380.1:0-5887 GCA_964550095.1 uncultured Spirochaetales bacterium
CCGACGCCCCGGGAAAACAGGGCCCGGCGAGCGGCCCCGGCGCCTGGCGGGCGCGCCCTGCAAGGACACGGCGCGGGCCGGGCCAGGCAGGGCCGGGAAGCGGCAGACACACACAGAAAAGCAGCAGCAGGAGGACACACCCCCATGGCCAAAAAGACTTCCGGCGAGGCGCAGGCGAGCAAAGGCCCGCTGCCCGCCGTTCCCTTCCTCAAGTTGCCCGAGAAGGGCGACCCCTACCTGGAAGGCCACCAGTGCCAGGCCTGCGACTCGATTTTCCTGGGCGAGCGCGCGGTGTGCTCGAAGTGCGGCGCGCGCGACCGCATCAAGACCGTCAAGCTCGCCAACACCGGCAAGCTGCACGTGTACTCCATCGTGTGCCGCTCCTTCCCCGGCATCGAGGTGCCTTACGTGTCGGCCATCGTTGACCTGGACGGCGGCGGCACGGTGAAAGGCAACCTGATCAACATCGAACCGGACCCTGAAAAAATTGCTTTCGGCATGCCGGTGGAGGTGGTGTACAAGGACGCCCTCGGTCGCAAGGACCAGGAGGGCAACTCGTACATTTCCTACTTCTTCCAACCCGCGTCCTGAGGCCGGCCCTCGGGCGCAAAGGAGACTCACCATGACAGACGCCTACGTTGTCGGCATCGACATGATCAAGTTCGGTCGCTTCCCCGACCGCTCCGTGCCGGAGATCGGCGCCGAATCGGCGCTGCTGGCGCTGGACGACTGCGGCCTGAAGATCCAGGACATGGAGGCGCTTTACTGCGGCAACCTGGGGCAGGCGAGCGCCATGGTCGGCCAGCGCATCCTGCAGCAGATCGGCCAGACCGGCATACCGGTGGTGAACTGCGCCAACGCCTGCGCCACCGGCGCCACCGCCTTTCGCGAGGCCTGGATGTCGGTGAAGGCCGGCGCGTACGACATGGTGCTGGCCGTCGGCGTGGAGCAGATGGGCAAGGGCCTGCTGGGCGGCGTGGGCGGCGGCCAGGGCATCCCCAAGGAGGGGCTGCTGGGCTCGGGCACCATGCCCGCGGTGTTCGCGGAGGCGGGCCAGGAGCACGCCGGCAAGTACGGCACCAGCTTCGAGCAGTTCGCCAAGGTGTCGGTGAAGAACCACCACCACTCCACCATGAACCAGAAGGCCATGTACCAGATCGAGACGCCCCTGGAGATGGTGATGAACGCCGAGATGATCGCCTACCCCAACACCAAGCTGATGTGCTCGGTGAACGTGGACGGCAGCGCGGCGGCGGTGATCGCGAGCGAGCGCAAGGCGCGCGAGCTGGGCCTGATGAACCGGGCCGTGAAGGTTTCGGCTTCGGTGCTGACCAGCGACCCCTGGCAGGAACGCGACCTGGTGATGCCCGACGTCAACACCTGCACCCGGCGCGCGGCGGCCAAGGCCTACGAGCAGGCGGGCGTTGCGCCGGAGGATCTGGACCTGGTGGAGCTGCACGACTGCTTCGCCACCGCCGAGATCCTGCACTACGAAAACCTCGGCCTGTGCGGAGACGGCGAAGCCGGGCGCATGATCGACGAGGGCGAAACGGCTCTCGGCGGTCGCATTCCGGTGAATGTCTCGGGCGGCCTGCTCAGCAAGGGCCACCCGCTGGGCGCCACCGGCATCGCCAACATCTACGAGGTCTCCACGCACCTGCGCGGCGAGGCCGGCAAGCGACAGGTCGAGGGCGCCAGGGTCGGGCTCACCCACGTGATCGGCCTCGGCAGCGCCTGCGGCATTCACATCCTGGAGAAGGTGGCGGCCTGAGGCGCAGCAGCGGAAGGCCACGGGCAAACCAGGGCAAAACAAAGCGGAGAGCAGCCGAGCCCCCTGGGCGCCTCGTGCGTCCGCTGGGCGGCCTGCGCGCCCGGTGTGTGCCCCGCGCGGACTTTCATTATGTTCTCGCTCGTGCGCGCATCCCTTTCACTGCTCGGCCTGCCGGCTTTGGCCGCCCTGCTGCTCCTTGCCGCGGGCTGCTCGGAAAACACCGGGGCGGATACGGAAAGCGGCGCAGCCGCCGCAGAGCAGCAAGGGCAGCAAGGCGGCGGCAAAGGCGCCGCCAGGCCCTCCGGCCGGGGCGGCGAAAAACGCGGCACACCCCTGCCCGCCTTCGAAGGCCGTTCGCTGGCCGGCGACGCGCTCAGCCTGTCCGACTTCATCGGCCGGCGTTTCCTGCTCTTCGGCTTCAACCCCGAAGTGGAACAGGCCACGGAGGTGGCCGACGCCGTCCAGGAGGTTCTGGCCGAGCGCGCGGACCACAACTTCGAGGTGATTGGGGTCGCGCTGGGTGAAGACGCGGCGGCGGCAAAAAGCTTCGTCGAGGCGCGCGGGCTCGCCGATCTCACCACCATCGATGACACCAGCGGCGAGCTGGCCGGTCGGCTGCGCGTTCGCTCCCCGGTCTGGATGCTGCTGGTGGATGCAGACGGCAACATCATCGGCGGCGCGTTCAACTTCTCGCCCGACAAAGACGAACGCAAGGCGCTGGCGCTGCGCAGCCTGCGCGAGATACTGCGCCTGCCGGGCGCCGAGCCCCTGGAGGCGCTCTTCGGCGAAAAACCCCGCGCGCCGCTTTTCGACACCACGCTGATGGAGGACGACAGCGCGTTCAAGCTGGCCGACCATATCGGCCGCCCCTTCGTGCTGGTGTTTTTCCTGCATACCTGCCCGCACTGTCACCACGCGCTGAACGCCATCAAGAAAACGCTGGACGAAATTCCGGAAGGCAAGCGTCCGCTGCTCTTCGGCGTCTCCATTGTCGATCGCGCCTACTCGGTACTGCCGATGCTGAAAGACGAGGGGCTCGACTTCTTCCCGGTGCTGCGGGATTCCAGCAAGGAAATCGCCCGCAGCTACGGCGCGCAGCGCGCGGTGCCCGTTACCTACCTGGTGAACGCCAAGGGAGAAATCGAAGCGCGCGTGGAAGGCTGGCGCGACGAGCGCGACCCGCCGCTGATGCGCATGCGCCTGCTGAAAATGGCCGGGGAACGACCGCCGATTCTGCTGCACAAGACCGACTACAGCGGCAACGAGTTTTGCGGCGTGTGCCACGAAAGCCAGACCCTGACCTGGGAGCTCACCGGCCACGCAGACGCGTATAACACCCTGGTGAAGCACGGCGCCGACCACGACAGCGAGTGCGTGAGCTGCCACGTGGTGGGCTACGGCGAAAGCGGCGGTTACCAGGTGAAGCCCGCCACCCGTCACCTGGAAGACGTGGGTTGCGAAACCTGCCACGGGCGCGGCGGCCCGCACCTCTCGCCCGGACACGTAGTGAACCACGACTACGAAGCGGTGTGCGTCACCTGTCACAACCCGACGCATTCGCTCGGCTTTGAATACGCGAGCTTTCTGCCGAAGGTGTCCCACGCCGCCAATCTGGGCATCGCATCCTTGCCGGAGAAGGAACGCGAGGCGTTGCTGGCGGCACGTCGCAAGCCGACCGGGCGCCTGCCGGTGGAGGCCGACTACGTCGGCACGCCCGCCTGCCTGCAGTGTCACGCCCAGGAGTCCGCCACCTGGTCGGAGCATCCGCACGCGCGGGCCTACCAGACTTTAGAGGAAAAGCGCGAGCACCGAAACGGCGACTGCCTCGCCTGCCACACCACGGGCTATGCACAGGCGAGCGGTTTTCCGAAAGGCGGCGCGGACACGCACGCCGGCCTGGAGGGCGTGGGCTGCGAATCCTGCCACGGGCCCGGCGGCGACCACGTCGCGGCGGGCGCAGAAAAGCTCGGCACCATCCTTTCGCTGGGCAACAAGTGCGACTCCTGCGTAATCTTGCAGATTTGCGGAAGCTGCCACGACGACGCCAACGACCCGGGCTTCGAGTTCGAAGTGCTCGACAAGATCGAGCACCAGCGCCACGGGACCATCGAAGCGGGAACCGGTCTGCCGCTGGACCGGAAAGACGATGGCGCGAAGGGCGCCTGGAACACGCGCCCGGGTGAGGGGAGCGGTGCGGGCGCCGGCAACGGTGTGGATGCGGAAAACGCGGCGGGCCGCGCCGAAACAGGTATGGCCCGCGCGCGGCCGGGCGGCCTGCCCGAAAGCGCGCTGCTCGGCGCCATCGAAGCGGCGCTCCCGGCAGGCCGCGGACCCGCGGCTTTGCCCTTCGGACCGACGGGCCGGTAAGAGCCTTGCAAGGCGAGGCGCAGCAACTGCTCGGCGCGGCGCGCGCCTGGCTCGCCGAGTGGCTGGAAGAAGGCGTCACGGGCTACGCGCCGCCGGGGCGGGCCGGAGGCGCCCGGGCAGGCGACGGGACGCAAGCGGCGGCGCCACAGCAGAAGGCGCGAAGTCAACACACCGCGCGGGCGGCGCAAGAGACGAATGCTGCGCACGAGGCGGGGGCTGCTTCCAGCGCCGACGACACTCCGATCGCGGGTGCGCCGCGGCAGGAGCAGCCGCCGGATTCGCACGTGCCGGGCGCGCCGCAGCAAGAGCAGTCGGACGCGGCGCATGAATCGGTTGCCGCTTCCAGCGCCGACGACATTCCGATCACGGACGCCCCGCGGCAGGAACAGCCGGACGTTTCGCAGGAGGCAGATGCGCTGTCGCAAGATCAGCACGAACTTCCGAATAAAGACGAAGCGGATGCGGCGCCACAGCCTTCTGCCTCGCACGACACGAATGCCCCGCTGCAAAGCGAAGGCGAACGGGACCCGGCGCAAGGCCAGGCCGATGCCGGGAGCGATGAACAGGAGGACCAGCCCTCGCTCTTCGGCGCGCCGGCGGGCGCGGCGGCCCGGGCGCCTTCCGGAAAGGCAGAGGCGCCCGCTTCCGTTTCCGCCGGAACGGCTTCCGGCAAAGCGCAGACCTCCCGCGCTTCTGTTTCCGTCGGAGCGGCCACCGCAGGCGCGACCGGGGGCGGAGCGGCTTCCGGCGGTGCAGCCGGGGGCGACGCGGCCACCGAAGGCGCGGCGCAAGGAGACCCGCCGGAAGGGCGGCGCAGCCTGGCAGAGGTGCGCATCGACCTGGGAGACTGCACGCGCTGCGGGCTGTGCAAGGGCCGCACGCAGATCGTGTTCGGCGACGGCAACGAGGATGCCGATCTCATGTTCATCGGGGAAGGCCCGGGGGAGCAGGAAGATGCGCAGGGCATCCCCTTCGTCGGCCGCGCGGGAGAACTGCTGACAAAGATGATAGAAGACGGCCTGAAGACGCCGCGCGAAGAGGTGTACATCTGCAACATCGTGAAGTGCCGCCCGCCCGGCAATCGCGACCCGAAACCGGACGAGGTGGCGGCCTGCCGTCCTTTCCTGGACGGCCAGATCGCCGCGGTGCGCCCGCGCGTGATCGTCGCGCTGGGCAAGCCCGCTGCGAGCCTGCTGCTGGGCCGCGATGTCGCCATCACCCGTGAGCGCGGGCAGTGGAAAAGCTACCGGGGCATTCCGGTCATGCCGACCTTCCACCCGGCCTACGTGCTGCGACGCCCGACGGTGGAAATCCGCAAGCTGGTGTGGCAGGACCTGCTGGCCGCGCAGGCGAAAAGCCGCGAGGGGCAGCCCGGCTGAGCCCGGCCCGGCGGCACGGGCTTCAGGGGCGCCGCGTGACGACCGCCTTGCACCCTCTGTTTGTGCGCCGCCCGGGCCCAACCCGGCGGCACGAACTTCGGCAAAGGGCCCGGCGGCGCGGGCTTCAGCAAAGGGCCCGGCTGCTGTAATGCCCCCGGCCCGCGTGCCGACCGCCCTGCACGGCGTGCGCTGTGTGCTTGCCCTGCTGCGTCCCGATCCAACCGGACGACGCGGGCCTCGGCAAAGGGCCCGGCTGCTGCGATGCCGCGCCCCGTGGCGACACCGCCCTCCCCCCTCTGTTTGTGCGCCGTTCCGCGGCGACGGCGCGCGGGCTTCAGGGGCGCTCGGGAACGGATTCGGATTGCTTCCT
>CAZJXU010000381.1:0-3848 GCA_964550095.1 uncultured Spirochaetales bacterium
ACTTTTTGCCGCAGCTTCTGGAAGTGCGGGGCGTCGCCATGGGCGTGAACTACGGCGTTGACCGCGTGCGCTTCCCGGCGCCCGCTCCGGTGGGCGCCCGCGTGCGCGCCTTGGGTGAAATCATCGACGCCGAAGAGGTGAAAGGCGGCGCCGTGCAGGCGAAGGTGCGCATTACCATCGAACGTGAGGGGGGCGAGCGGCCCGTTTGCGTGGCGGATACGCTCAGCCGCTTCGTGCCGGCTTGAAGGGGCTGACGCGCGGCTTTGTGTGGGGCGATGGGTGAGGACGCTTGCGCGGAGGCTGCACGTTGTTACATGAAGATGCGGGTGCGCGCGGCTGCTGCGGGCCCGCGCGCTGTGACGTGAAGATGCGGATGCAGGCGAGCAGGTTGCGGGCCCGCGTGCTGTGACGTGAAGATGCGGATGCAGGCGAGCAGGTTGCGGGCCCGCGCGCCGCGACATTGACCTGAAGGAGGACCAAGACATGAAGTTCTGGCAGGTGCTTTCGTTCAGCGAGCCCGACCAGTTGCTGCGCTTGGCGCCGGCCGCCGAAGAGGCGGGCTTTGAAGGCGTGCTGCTGGCCGATCACATCTTCTTTCCGGAGCGCATCGAATCGAAGTACCCCTATTCCGAAGACGGCAAGCCGATGTTCGACGGCGCCACGCCCTTCCCCGACCCCTGGACGACCATGGCGGCCATGTCGGCGCTGACGCAGCGGCTGCGCATGGCCACCATGGTGTTCATCTTGCCGCTGCGAAGTCCGCTGGAGCTGGCCAAGACCCTCGGCACACTCGGCCTATTAAGCGGCGGCCGCGCTATCCTCGGCGCCGGTTCGGGCTGGATCCGGGAAGAGTTTGAAATCATGGGGGCGCCCTGGGAGACGCGCGGCGCGCGCATGACGGAAATGGTGGACGTGATGCGCAAACTCTGGAGCGGCGAGAGCGTCTCGCACCAGGGCGAACACTTCAACTTCCCTGCTGTGCAGATGAGCCCGGCGCCGCCCGCGCCGGTGCCGGTTTACTTCGGCGGCATTTCGACGCCGGCCATGCGGCGCGCGGCGCGCATCGGAGACGGCTGGATCGGCAGCGGCCAGACTCCGGAGCAGGCGGCGGAACTGCTGGACCGCCTGCACGCCATGCGGAGGGAATTCGGCCGCGAGCAGGAGCCCTTCGAGACCATCGTGCCGCTGGTGGTTCCCCCGGAACTCGACCTGCTGAAGCGCCTCGAGGCCGAGCACGGCATGACCTCCACGAGCTGTTATCCCTTCAACTTCACCCTGGGGCCGGGTTCCAGTTTCGAGCAGAAGCGCGACCAGATGATGCGCTTCGGCGAGAGCGTGATCCAGCCGCTCAAGGGCTGACGGGCGGCAAAGGGCGGCTGACGGGGGCTGGAGGGCCGTTTGCTGCGCGAGGGTGCGGCATTCGCCGGGAAGGGGTTATGATTGGCGCGGGGGAAACTGCATTCGCGGGAGTCGTACAAGTATGTGGAGCAAGACGGAAAAGAAGAAGTTTCTGGAGAAGCAGAAGCTGTTCAGGGAACTCCCGGAGTCCGAAATCGACGCCCTCGCCGAGTCGGCGCGCATGCAGCAGCTCAAGAGGCGCGAGGTGCTGTGCCAAAAGGGCGAGGACGGCGATCATATCTACCTGGTCGTCCGCGGTTGCCTGGCCGCCAAGTCCGCAGGCGCAGATGGAACCGACATCATCTTTTCGCTGCTTCGCCCCGGCGCCGTCAGCGGGGAGCTGGCGGTGCTCTCGGGCGGCAAGCGCAGCGCCACGCTGATCGCCCTGCAAAACTCCTCGGTGCTCACCATCGAGCGCCGCGACCTGATGCCCCTGCTGCAGAAACACCCGGATGCCGCCATGGCCATCATCCGCGTGCTGGCCGAGCGCGTCATCAACCTGACCGAGATGGTGGAGGATGTGAAGTTCCACCCGATCTCCACGCGACTCGGCAGGCTCCTGCTGAAGCTGCTGCATGACGAGGGCAGGGAAACGGAGCGGGGTTATGCGCTGCAGGGCTACACGCAGAAGGAACTCGCCAAAATGGTGGTGGTGGGCCGCGAGAGCGTGAACAAACACCTGGGCCGGTGGAGCAGGCAGGGCATTCTGAGTATTGACGGGAGCGTGATTACGGTATTTGACGTGGACCGCCTCGCCGCTGAAATCAGCGGCGACGAGGAAACGGAGGACGAAGGCGGCGCCGGCGATGACGGACGGGACGCAGGCGGGTCGGCTGCGTGAGCGGGCGCCTCACGCGTCTCGAGCGTTCCGTCGCAGGGCGCGTAGCAGTGGTGACGGGCGCGGGCAGCGGCATGGGACGCGCCACAGCGCATCTTTTTGCCGACGAAGGCGCGCGTGTGGCCCTGGTGGATATCGACGGAGAAAGCGTTTCGCGCGTGGAACAGGAGATTGCGGACGCGGGCCTTGCTGCAGCCGCGTGGCGGCTGGATGTGAGCGATGGCGATTCGGCGCGCCGTACAGCGGGTGAAATCGTGCAGCGCTTTCGCGGCATCGACATACTGGTTAACAATGCCGGCATCAGCAGGCCCACTGCCGTTGATGGCGAAGACTACGAAGCGCACTGGGAAGAAACCCTGGCCGTCAACCTCAGCGCCCAGGTGAAGTGGGTGCGCGCCTGTTTGCCCTACCTTTCAAGCAGCGACGCCGGGCGCATCATCAACATTGCATCCACCGAAGCGCTAGGCGCCACCACCGGGCAAAGCCCCTACACCGCAAGCAAGCACGGCGTGGCCGGGCTGACGCGCGCGCTGGCCGTGGAGCTGGGCGGGCGCGGCATAACGGTCAACTGTGTATGCCCGGGGCCGATCCACACCGGCATGACGCAGCAAATCCCCGAGGCCGCCAAGCAGAAGTTTGCGCGCCGGCGAGTGCCGCTGTTTCGCTACGGCGACCCGGAGGAAGTCGCGCACGCCACGCTCTCGCTGGCGCTGCCCGCGGCCTCCTACATCAACGGCGTGGTGTTGCCTGTGGACGGCGGGATGACCATTCGCAATGCGTGAGATGGGCGACTTGCCAACGGACGGGGCCGGCCGCTGCGGCCGGCCGTATCGGGGCCATGCTCGGCGCCGCAGGAAAAAGCGCACGTGGGGTGCGTGAGTTTAGTGGGGCGGGGTGTTGCGGTTCGGGCGCGTGTGGCGCTTTGCCGCGGTTTTGTTTGCGCTGCGCGTGTTCGGTGGGGGGCCGGGGCGGCGTGGTGTGCGTGAGGCGGAGTGTGGCTTTGCCACGGCTTTGTTTGCGCTGCGCGTGTTCGGTGCGGGCCAGTGCGGGCTCGGTGCTTCGGATTGAGCGCGTGTAATACCGCTGGGCTGCTTCAGGTGGCGCGGCGCCACAGACCGAATGGCGTGCGTGAGGTGGTGGCGTGTGTGGCGCGCCCGGCACGACTTGAACGTGCGACCCCCAGTTCCGCAAACTGGTGCTCTATCCAACTGAGCTACGGGCGCCGACACCACCTGTCCGTTTCACCGCTTCACCGGCGCGCCTCGCCCAGGCAATGCGCGCCTCCGCTCGCCCGGTCGCCCTCGAGTCGGGCCTGGGCGAGCAGGTGCCCAAGCCTAGCGAATTTTCGGCGGGATGCGGAGCGCACGCCACGCAGGGCGCCCCGACCGCCCCCCGTTACGGGCCGCCGAGCGCGCCCACTCCCGCGACTGCGGCAGGGCGGCGCAGGGCAGGGCGGCGCTTCCCGCAGGCGGGATCATCTTGCGGCAGGGCGGCGCAGGGCGGGCGCCGGCCGTCCGTGAGCCGGTGGTGGAAGGGCGCCTGGCGGAGAGGGTGGGATTCGAACCCACGGATGCTTTCGCATCGGCGGTTTTCAAGACCGCTACCTTAAACC
>CAZJXU010000382.1:0-1764 GCA_964550095.1 uncultured Spirochaetales bacterium
TCGCGCCGCCTCCGGCCACATCTACTTTTCGCTGGCCGACGAAGACGCCTCCGCGCAGCTCCGCGTTGCGCTGTTTCGCGGGGTCGCTGCGACGCTTCCCTTCGAAGTGGAAGAAGGGCTGGAACTCGTGGTGCACGGCCCATTCACCGTGTGGGCGCCGCGCGGCGACCTGCAAATCCGCGCACAGAAAATCGAGCCCGTCGGCCGCGGCGCTTTCCAGCTTGCCTTCGAACAACTGCGCGCGCGTCTCGAAGCCGAGGGCCTCTTCGCCGCAGAACTGAAGCGCGCGCTGCCCGTCTTCCCGCGCCGCGTGGGCGTGGTCACCTCGGCGGCGGGCGCCGCGCTGCACGACGTGATTCACGTCGCAGCCCGGCGCTGGCCGAGCATGCCGCTGCTGCTTTCTCCCACCCGCGTGCAGGGCGAAGGTTCCGAGCGCGAAATCGTGCAAGCACTAACGCGCATCGCGAGCGTTCCCGACATTGACGTGGTGCTCCTGGTGCGCGGCGGCGGTTCTCCCGAGGATCTGGTCGCATTCAACAGCGAGGCGGTGGCGCGGGCCGTGCGCGCGTGCCGCGTTCCGGTGGTGAGCGGGGTCGGGCACGAAACCGACATCACCATTGCAGACCTCGCAGCGGATGCCCGCGCCGCCACGCCCTCCGCCGCGGCGGCGCTCGCGCTGCCCGACCGCGCCGAGTGGAACGCGCGCGCACAGACGGCTCGCCAGGGTCTTTCGCAGGCGCTGCAGGTGCGCATGGCCAAGGCACGGGAGCGCCTGGCCGTGCTGCACGGTCGTTTGCGGGCGCGCGCGCCGGGCGCCCAGTTGGCCGCGCAGCGTCGCCGCCGGCAGCACGCAGCGTTGCGCTTGGCCCACCTGCGCCAGACCTGGTTGCAGGAGCGCCGCGTGCAGCAGGGCAGATTGTTCGAGCGGTTGTCGCGGGCGGCCGCCGCGCGTCACGCCGAGTGGTGCGCGCAGGTACGCTCGCTGCGGGGCAAACTCGACGCGCTGTCTCCGCTGGCGGTGCTCGGGCGCGGCTATGCCATTGCATACCGGGCTACGGGGATTACGGGGGCTACGGGGACTGCGGAGCCTCCGTCGGCGGCGGGGCAAGCCGCCGGGCCGGCCGGGCCGGGGCGCCGGGTGGGGCAGGTGATCCGGCGCGCCGCCGAGCTTTCTGTCGGGGACGAATTCCGGCTGCGGCTGCACGAAGGCGTGTTGCGGGCCCGGGTTGTTTCCGATTCATCGACGGAGGATGGCTGACGCGCTCAGCCGCCCGCAGCGATGCGGCAGGCCGCCCCGGGGGCAGGGCCGCCCGCAGTTCAGCCGCCCGAATCCCGTGTGCTATGATGTCCCGGCCCTGCCCGGCGGCGCCGGCCCTGGCTTTCCGGCCTCGGGGCGCACCGGGGCCGGGCGCCGGTGTGGCTGCGAAAGGCCGGAACGGGCCTGGAATCGGCCCGGAGACCGGAAAGAAGCGAAGGGCGCAAGGGGCCGAACAGTGCAAAAAGGGGATTCTGTGGGGGAAATCCGCCGTCACCGGCCTTTTCAGGGCCGCCTCGGCCTGGCGACCCGACCCTGCCAGGCCGGCCACGGGCGCGTGTGCAGCCCGGCGGGTTTGCCCTCCCGTTCGCCGTGCACTGCTTCCGGCGACTGTTGTGTTTGGTATGCTCCGCGCCTGCCCGGCATCGTTCCGGGGATGGCCCCCAAGGAGGTGTATTTTGAGGTCTGATTTTCAGTCGCCCGGGCGCAGCTCGCGGCTTCTTTTCGCA
>CAZJXU010000383.1:0-2274 GCA_964550095.1 uncultured Spirochaetales bacterium
GGGGCGCCTGCCCACCCGCCCCCGGGCCTACGGGCCCGGGACCTGTATCGTCCCACGTTGTGGACGCCCGCAGCGGGCGTCCACAGCCAGGAGGAAAAAACGCCGCCATGCACGCTGAAGCCGGCGAAATCGGAACCGGCGCACCCTCTGCCGCGCCCCGGGCAGACCGCACGCCCGGCGCGCCCTCGGGCGCGCCCTTGTCCGAGCCTCAGGTGGCGCCCCGGACGGGGCCTGCGGCTTCGGCGCACACGGCCACGCCCTCATCCGCGCGAGAACCCCAGGCGGCACGCGCGACCGGCGCACCCCGCACGGAGCCCGGCGCGCCCTGCGCCGCCGTCCCCCCTCCCGGCACTACACGTGTCACCGCGGCGCGCGCCCAGAAGCGCTCGCTGATTTTGCAGGCCGCCACCCGGGTGTTCGCGGAAAAGGGCTACCACGACACCCGCATCTCGGACATCGCGAGCCACGCCGGCATCGCTTACGGCCTGGTCTATCACTACTTTTCAAGCAAGGACGAGGTGCTCTCCGCGGTTTTTCACGAGCACTGGGGGCGCATCATCGCCGCCCTGGAAGCGATCAAGAACGGCCCCGGGGGCGTGCGCGAGCGCCTGTATTCCTTCGCCCTGCTGATATTTGAAAACTACCGCGTGCATCCCGACTGGTTCCGGGTGCTGCTCTTCGAGATTCAACGCAACCCCCACTTCGAGCGTCCCGGCGAGCTGGAAGACCTGTTCCGGCACGTTGTTGCTATACTGGCCGCCGGCCAGCGCAGCGGCGAGCTGCGGGAAGACCTGGACGCCAGGGTGGCGGCCATGCTCTTCATCGGCTCGCTGGAACTCGCCGTCACCGGCATGGTGATCGGCCAGGTGGAAGTGGGCGGGGAAGGGCGCGCACCGGGAGCGGGCTGCGCCGGTTACGCCCGCACTACGGTGGAGATTTTTCTGGGCGGCTTTGGCAAGCGTGGAGAGCATTCGGTTTGAGCGGATCCCCTTCTGAAAAGAGTTTTGGCATAGAGGCCCGCGGCATCAGCAAGCGCTACGGCGACCTGGTGGCCGTGGACGACGTGTCCTTCAAAGCCGACGCCGGCGAGGTGGTGGGCTTTCTGGGCCCCAACGGCGCCGGCAAGACCACGACCATGCGCATTCTCACCGGCTTTCTGCCCGCCAGTTCCGGCGACGCGCTGATCGCCGGGCACGACATCAACGAAGCCCCTCTGGACGCCCGCCGCGCCGTCGGCTACCTGCCCGAGGCGCCGCCGCTCTACCCCGAAATGCAGGTGACCGGCTACCTCGACTACGTCGCCAGGCTCAAAGATGTCCCGCGCGCCGAGCGCAAGGACGCCGTGGAGCGCGCTCTGCTTCGCACCGGGCTCGAAGATGTGCGGCGGCGCACCATCAACCAGCTCTCCAAGGGCTTTCGCCAGCGCGTCGGCATCGCCCAGGCGCTGGTGCACGAACCCCCGGTGCTGATTCTCGACGAGCCCACCGTCGGCCTCGACCCGATTCAGATTCGCGAGATACGGGAGCTGATCGGCACACTGGCCGAGGCCGGCGAGACGGGGCGGGGCCGCACCGTGGTGCTCTCCACCCACATCCTGGCCGAGGTGGAGGCGATTTGCCGCCGCGTGATTCTGATCGAGTCCGGGCGCAAGGTGCTCGACCTGCCGCTGGCGGAGATCACCCGGGACGGCGGCCGCCTGGAAGACGTGTTCACCCGCCTGGTGCTCGGCGAAGGCAAGGCGCAGGGCGGCGCGGCGCCCGCCCCGGCTGCTTCGTCCGCATCGGCCTCCGCCGCGGCGCCGCCGGGCCGGCGCGCATCCGCCGGGCAGGCATCCATCAGGCGCGCATCCGCCGGGCCGAAGGGGCCGAAGGGGGAAGGGGCATGAAGCACGTGCTCGCCATCGCAGGGCGCGAGATGCGCTCCTACTTCGTTTCGCCCATGGCCTACGCGGTGCTGGTGCTGTTCGCCCTGCTGGGCGGTTTCTTCTTCGTGGCCCAGGTGCGGGTCTTCCAGGAGATCGTCAACTACTACCAGCAAGTCCGGCAAAGCGCCGCGCTCCAGAGCATCAACATCAACGACCACCTGGTGTTCAATTACTACCACACCGTGTGGCTGATTATGCTGTTCCTGGTGCCGGGCCTGACCATGGGGCTTTTCACCTCGGAGAAAAGCCAGGGCACCATGGAGCTGCTGATGACCAGCCCGGTGACGATATGGGAGCTGGTGCTCGGCAAGTACCTGGCCGCGCTCGGCATGGTGAGCCTGCTGGTGCTG
>CAZJXU010000384.1:0-2499 GCA_964550095.1 uncultured Spirochaetales bacterium
CAGTTTGGCGCATCCCGGGCGTCAATGCCAAATGGAAATTTCCCTGTCTGGTCAAGTGGACGTGGCCGGCCTCCGCCGCCGGCCGACGCAGGGGGCCACGCGGGGCGGCCTGCGCAAAGAGAATTCCGCCCTCCCTTACTCCGGCCCGCACGCGAGGCCGGGCCCCTCCATGCGCTTCCCCGGCGATTCTGGCCTCCGAAATGCCCTGTACCGCGCCCCGCTCGCCTCCCTGAACCCGTCCGCCTGCCCGGCCCAGCGCCGGGCAGGCGGACGGGTTCAGGGAGGCGAGCGGGGGCGGTGTAAGGGGCATTTCGGAGGCCAGAATCGCCGGGGAAGCGCACTGAGGGGCCCGGCCTCGCGTGCGGGCAGGCCGGGGCGGCTGGGCGGCAGCCTGTACGCAACGCTGGGCTTTTGGGGCTTGGCTTGACACAGGGGCCTGGCAGCCGCGCTGGAGTTGGCAGGCGCTACGCGACCGTCAGGGACAGCCTCCACCGCAGGGCGGCGTAGGCTGTCCACGATTTAGGACGACACAGGGGCGGAATTCTCTTTGCGAAGGCCGCCCCGCGTGGCCCCCTGCGTCGCCCGGCGGCGGAGGCCGTCCACGTCCACTTGACCAGACAGGGAAATTTCCATTTGGCATTGACGCCCGGGATGCGCCAAACTGGAGGTGCCATCACGGCGGGGCCGGGCGCCTGCGCTGGGCGGCCCGAACCCGAGGCTGCATCCGGCCCAGGCAGGAAGCCGGCGCCGCACCTATCCTTCACACCCACACACCCAGGAGACTCCCACCATGAAAGCCGCCATCTACCAGGAAGCCCACCAGCCCCTGACCATTGAAGATGTTGACCTGATCGACCCGCGCGCCGGCGAAGTGCTGGTGCGCACCGTGTGCAGCGGCGTGTGCCACTCGGATTTCCACTTTGTAGATGGCAAGTGGGCGATGCCGCTGCCGACGGTGCTCGGGCACGAGGCATCCGGCGTGGTGGAAGCGGTGGGCGAGGGCGTCAGCTACGTGGCGCCGGGAGACAGGGTGATCATGTCCTTCCGCCCCTTCTGCGGCACCTGCTACCACTGCGTGCGCGGCGAGCCGCAGCTTTGCGACAACCCTGCAATCAACGCGGCCTCGGCGTCGCGCATCACCTGGAAGGGCAACCCCGTGCTGCAGTTCGCCAGCGTGGGCTCCTTTGCGGAGATGATGGTGACCAGCGAAGGCGGCGTGGTGAAGATCCCCGAAGAGATGCCGATGGCCGAGGCGGCACTGGTCGGCTGCGGCGTGATGACGGGCATCGGGGCCGCGCTGTACACGGCAGGGGTGCAGGGCGGCGCGCACACGGCAGTGGTGGGCTGCGGCGGCATCGGGCTGAACGTCATCCAGGGCTGCAGGCTGGCGGGCGCGGCCACCATCATCGCCATCGACGTGGTGGACGAAAAGCTGGAAATGGCCAAGCGCTTCGGCGCCACGCACACGCTGAACTCTGAAAGCCACGAAGACGTGGTGGCCGCGGTGCAGGAGCTGACGGACGGCAAGGGCGTCGAGTTCGCCTTCGAGGCGATAGGGGTGCCGGCCTGCGTCACCCAGGCCTTCGCCATGACCCGCGCGGGCGGCACCTGCGTGGTGGTGGGCATGCACCCGATGGGCTCCATGATCGAGGTGTCCGGCCCCGACTTCCTGCAGGAGAAGAAGCTGGTCGGCTGCATGTACGGCAGCACGCGCTTCCGCGAGCACATGCCGAAGCTGGTGGACCTGTTCCTGCAGGACCGCATCGACCTTTCCAGCCTGGTCAGCCAGCGCCTGCCGCTGGAAGAGGTGAACCACGCCTTCGAGCTGATGAAGAGCGGTAAAGTGGCGAGGTCTGTTCTGGAACTCTCCAGCCCCTGAGCGGCGGCGACCCCGAGCGGCGGCCTTGCTGTCGGCTGGTCGAAGAAGTGAACAACTTTGATGCGAAGCGCGAGCGCATGGTGCAGCGCCTTTCGGAAGGCGGCGTGCATGACCGGCGCGTGCTGGATGCGCTGCGCGAGACGCCCAGGCATCGCTTCGTGCCAAAGGCGCTGTGGGGGCGGGCCTACGCCAATGTTGCGCTTTCGATAGGGCTTGGCCAGACGATTTCCACGCCGGAAATCGTGGCGATGATGAGCGCGGCGCTGGAACTGGATGGCGCGGAGCGGGTGCTGGAGGTGGGGACGGGCTCGGCCTACCAGGCTGCTGTGCTGGGCCGGCTGGCGCGGGAAGTCATCAGCATCGAGCGCATCCCGGAGCTGGCGGCGCAGGCGCGGGCGCGGCTCACCGAACTGGGGCACGAGAACATCACGGTGCTGGAGGGCGACGGCGGGCTGGGCCTGCCCGAACGCGCGCCCTTCGACGCCATCATGGTGACTGCGGGGGGCCCGGATGTGCCGCCGCCGCTGCTGGAGCAACTGGCGGAGGGCGGGCGCCTGGTGGGGCCCTTCGGCCCGCCCGATGTGCTGATGCTGATGCGCGTGCGCAAACGGGCAGGGGGC
>CAZJXU010000385.1:0-2513 GCA_964550095.1 uncultured Spirochaetales bacterium
GGGCAAAGCCGGGAAAACGGCCAGATTCTCCGGAAATTGTCGTGAAAGAGGCAAAAATGGCGTAAAAGACCTGAGAATTCCGTTGAATTCAGGCAAAATATGTCGTAAAAGAGAAAATTGTGTCGTGAAAGGGCTGTTAATTCCGTTTGAATCGGAGACATTATGTCGTAAAAGGCTGAAAATGTCGTGAAAGCAGGGCTTGATTTGGCGTAAAAGAACTGAAAATGGCATGAAAGCGGCCCGCCCCCGTATCGTCCCGCTGCGACCGGACGAAGCCGGGTGGCGCTGTCGGCGCCGGCGAGGGGCAAATGTCAGGCTCTGGCGGGATGCTTTTGCCGGAAGCCCGGCAAAAAGGGCGGCTGGTCGTCTGTCCGGGATGTGTCCGGACGCATACAAGTTAAAAGGAAGGGGGCCCTGGTGATGTCGGAACAGGCGGCGGGCGCGGCGGGCCCCGCGCAGCAGGGAGGCGACGGCGTTTTGAGGCGCGCCTTTGTCGGGCTCGGTTCCAACCTGGGCGACCGCGTGGCGCGGCTGCGCGGCGCGGCCGCCGCGCTGGCAAACGTGGGCGAGGTGAAGGCGCTTTCGCCGGTGTATGAAACCACCCCGGTGGGGGGACCGCCGCAGGGCGATTACCTGAACGCCGTGCTGGAACTGGCCTGGCGCGGCGCGCCCCGGGCGTTGCTGGGCGAACTGCTCGCCATCGAGCGGGCTGCAGGACGGCGGCGGGACGGCGCCCCGCCGAATGCGCCGCGCTGCCTGGACCTCGACCTGCTGCTGTGCGGCGAACTCTCGCTTGATGAGCCGGGGCTGACCCTGCCCCACGCCCGGCTCCACGAGCGCGCCTTCGTGCTGGAGCCTCTGTGCGCGCTGGCTCCCGAGCTGGTCCCCCCGGGCCGCACGGAAAGCGTTGCGGAGCTGGCCGCCCGGGTGCGCGCGCCGGAGGCCGTGCGGTTTTACGCCGATGCGTCGTTGTTGCTGGAGTGACTGCTGCACGGCATGACAGGGCGCGGCGGGCGGACGGTTTGCGCGGGAGCACGGGCGGCGGCGCGGCCATGCGGCGCGACTTGCACAGCGCGCCGCTTCGCCGGCGACGTCACTGGACACGCGATCGTCAAGCGGAGGTGCGGCTTTACGCGGACGCGGCGTTGCTGCTGGAGTGACGGGTCGCCGGCGCGGCGGGTGCAGCATGCGCTGCTGCTCAGCCGCTTCGCTACGGCGCGGCGCGCGCGGGCACTCTGCCGGCGTGCTGCCACATCACGATCACGAAGAGAACGCATGAAAAGGCGGCCAGCAGCGAGGCGGTCAGGAACGAGGCGCCGGGGAAGTACAGGGGCGCGCCGGCGCTGGTGAAGTAGCTGAACACGCCTGTCATTAACAGGGGCGAGAGCATGGCCGAAAAGCTCTGCAGTGCGGAGATGGCGCCGGCCAGTTCGCCCTGCCGGTTTTCCGGAACCCGCGTGGACATGATGGTGCGCAGGGCCGGGCCGGTAATGCCGCCCAGCGCGGTCGCGAAGATCAGCGCGTAAACCATCCAGCCCGTGGTCGCCAGGGCGAAGCTCACGCAGCCGATGCTCGTCATGAAAAGACCCAGCACGGCGGCGCGCTTTTCGCCGATGCGCGCCACGATCGGTCCCACCAGGCCGCCCTGCACGATCATCGACGCAACGCCGACTGCAGTCAGCGACCAGCCGATTTCCTGGCCGCCCCACTGGAACTTTTCGGCCATGTAGTAGGACCAGGTGGTGGGGTACACGTCGTGCGCCACCATGTAGAAGCCGAAGACGGCGAGTATGCCGAACACGACGGGAAAGCCGCGCATGCGTTGGAGGGTGGCGACGGAGTGCGCGGTGCGGAAGGCGAAGGGGCGGCGCTTTTCGGGGGCGAGCGATTCGGGAATGACAAAGATGCCGTAGATGAAGTTGATGAAGGTGAGCAGCGCGGCCGCGGCGAAGGGAACGCGCGTGCCCCATTCGCCGAGGAAGCCGCCGAGTGCAGGGCCCAGGATGAAGCCCACGCCCCAGGCGGCCCCTATCCAGCCGAAGGCCTGCGCGCGCCGCTCGGGAGCGGTGACGTCTGCGATGTAGGCGTTGGCCGTGGCGTGGGTGGCGCCTGCGATGCCCGCGATCACGCGCCCCACGAAGAGCCAGGCGAGAGTGGGCGCGAAGGCCATCAGCACGTAGTCCGCGGCCAGCGTGGCGAGCGAGAAGAGCAGCACCGGGCGCCTGCCGAAGCGGTCGCTCAGATTGCCGAGGATGGGCGCGGCGAAGAACTGCATCAGCGCATAGACGAAGGTGAGCCAGCCCCCGAAGAGCGCGGCGGCGCTGACGCCCTGGCCGCTGATTTCCTGCAGCAGGGCGGGCATGATCGGCGCGATGATGCCGAAGCCGATGGTGTCGAGCAGCACCGTCATCAGGATGAAGCCGACGGCGGCGCGCCCGTGGCGGGCGGTGCGCATGGGGTTCCTTTTGGTCTATCGTTAGCACGACCGGCCCGAGGCGTCAGCGGCGAGGCGG
>CAZJXU010000386.1:0-8738 GCA_964550095.1 uncultured Spirochaetales bacterium
GGCGCTCTACTTCGGGGGCGACATGAACGCGAGCATCGCGCTCAGCGGCCAGGTGGCGGGGCGCATCGACGCGGTGCGACCGGTGCGCGAAGTCCTGGACGAAATGATGCGCGAGTTTCGCGAAGCCTCGGCGGAGTTCGCAAAACGTTACGCGGATGCCTGACTTGCCAACGGACGGGGCCGGCCGCAGCCTGGGGCGGCCGGTCGTATTGGACTGGGGCCGCCGAAGGCTGTATCGCTGCTGTGGGCGTGCACGCGGCAAAGGCCGGGGCGACGCGTCTTCCACCAGCGACGGTGCACACCGACGATACGCGCACACCGACGGCGCCTCGCCCCTGCGCTAACGCTTCTTCTCCCGCCGCAGCGATGCGCGTGCGACCTCTCGCTCTGCCTCGCGCTCCTGGATGCGCCGGCGCTTGTCGTAGCGGCGCAGACCCTTGCAAAGGCCCAGTTCCACCTTGGCGCGGCCGCCCTTCCAGTACAGGGTGAGGGGGATCAGCGTGAATCCCTTCTCCGATACCTTGCCGTCCAGGCGGCGGATTTCCGTGCGGTGCGCCAGCAGCTTGCGCGGGCGCAGCGGATCGGGCGCCGAAGCGCCCGCCTGTTCGTAAGCGGAAATGTGGAAGTTATGCAGCCACAGCTCGCCCCGGTTGATGTGGGCGAAGGCGTCGCCCATGTTGACGCGCCGTGCCCGCAGAGACTTGACCTCCGGACCCAGCAGCGCGATCCCGGCTTCCAGCTTTTCGATCACTTCGTAATCGCGCAGGGCGCGGCGGTTGCGCACGATGACGGATGACGCAGCGGCGCCTTTCGCACCGCCTTTTGCGCCGCGTTTCGAGCCCTTTGCCGCGGCTGCGCCGCCGCCCTGCCCGCCCGCTTTTTTGCCTGCCTTCGCCATGGCCGGCAGGTTAGCGATACGCGCCGCGGTACCCCGGCCCGCTGCGCGACGCGGCGGCACCGGGCGATGAAGGCGCGCACGGCGCGGCGATCCGTGCGCTGCTTGGCGAATCGGGCGCGACGCGGCGAGTCGGACGCTGCTTGGCGAGTCGGATGCGGCGACGCCGGGCGATGAAGGCGCGCACGGCGCGGTGAGCCATGCGCTGCGCTGCTTGGCGAATCGAGCGCGGCGCAGTGAGCCGTGTGCGGCGCGGCGAATCGGATGCGGCGGTGCCGGGAGATGCAGGCGCAGGACAGCGCCGCGCCCTACTCCACCGGGCGGTTGCGCGCATCCACGAAGACGCGCCGCGCTTTCCAGCCCCGGGCCTCCCGGTCTTCCACCTGCACAAAGCTGGCGATGATCACCACGTCGTGCGGCTTGACCAGGTGCGCAGCGGCGCCGTTCACGCAGATCTCCCCGCTGCCGGCCTCGCCCGGGATCACGTAGGTATGCAGGCGGTTGCCGTTGCTGCAATCCCAGATATCGACCTTTTCGTAAGGCTGCAGATCGGCTGCCGCCATCAGCTCGGTGTCGATGCTCACGCTGCCCTCATACTCGAGGTTGGCCTCGGTGACCGTGGCCCGGTGAATCTTCGATTTCAGCATGGTGCGAAACACGTGGGTTCCTCCTGGTGATGGGGATCTCGCCGGGTCGCCGCTCGATCAGCGCCGTCCCGCGGCGCCGGCCAAAGCGAAGCGCCCGACCGGACGCCGCGCTCACAGCAAGCGGTTGTCCAGCAGGCGCACGACCCCGCCCCCCTGGGCGGGCAGTTCCACGGCCAGCGCAAGCAGCGCGCGCCCTTTTTCCGCTGTGCACCCTGAAGCAGCATCCGCGCCTTCCGAGCGCCGAGCCGGCCCGCCCGGCTCGCCCAGCTCGGCGAGTTCATAAACAGGCGCCAGGGTCTCCGGGTCGCACAGCTCGACGTAGTCGATCTTGGCGTCCGCGGCGCGCTGCAACACGCCGCGCGCGCACTCCAGCAAAACTGCTGCGCGCCTCTCGCCGGCCCGGCGCAGCGCCTCGGCTGCCAAAAGCGCCTGCGAAAGCGCACGCGCCTGCACCCGGGACTCTTCGCTCAGCAGGCGGTTGCGGCTGGAGAGCGCGAGCCCGTCCTGCTCGCGCACCGTGGGAACGCCCACCACCTGCACGTCCATCCCGAGGTCACGCGCCAGGCGCCGCACCAGCACCAGTTGCTGGTAATCCTTCTCGCCGAAGCAGGCCAGGTGCGGCCTTGTGATCAGCAGCAGCTTGGTCACCACGGTGGCGACGCCGCGAAAATGCCCGGGACGCGACGCGCCCTCCTGCATTCCGGAAAGGCCGGGGACCTCCACCCAGGTATCTGCCCCCGCCGGGTACATGTCTTCGTCGCCGGGCGCGAACACCACGTCCACCCCCGCTGCGCGGCAGCGCGCGAGGTCCGCCGCAAGGTCGCGCGGGTAGCGCGCCAGGTCCTGCGCCTGGTTGAACTGCGCAGGGTTCACGTAAATGGAGAGCACCACGTGCTGCGCTGCCGCGCGTGCGGCCCGCACCAGCGCCGTATGCCCCTCGTGCAGCGCGCCCATGGTGGGAACCAGCGCCACGCGGCGCCCGGAGGCGCGCACGGCTTCCGCGTGGTACTGCATGCGGCGCCTATCGGTGATGCAGAGCAGCTCGGACATGATCCCCTCAGTCGTAGCTGTGTTCATCGTCCGGGAACTTGCGCCCGGCCACGTCGTCCGCGTAATGCTGCGCCGCGCGAAACGCCAGCGCGCCCAGTTCCGCGTACTGGCGCGCAAAACCGGGAGTCCACTCGGAAAGGCCCAGCAGGTCGTGCAGCACCAGCACCTGCCCGTCCACCGCCGCCCCGGCCCCGATGCCGATGGTCGGTATGGCGATGCCTTCTGTGACTTCCCGCGCCAGTGCGGCCGGGATGCCTTCCAGCACCACGGCGAAGGCCCCCGCATCGGCCACGGCTTCGGCATCGCGCAGCACCTGCTCGCGCCCCCGTTCGCCGCGCCCCTGCACGCGGTAGCCGCCCATGCGGTGCAGGGATTGCGGCGTCAGGCCGACATGGCCCATCACCGGTATCTCGGCGCCGACAATGCGCGCGATGCTTTCCCGCACCGCAGAGCCGCCTTCCAGTTTCACCGCCTGCACGCCGCCCTCTTTCACCATGCGCACCGCGCTCTCCACCGCCTGCCGAGGAGACACCTGGTAGGAGCCGAAGGGCATGTCGCCCACCACCAGCGCGCGCCGCGCCGCGCGCGACACCATGCGGCAGTGGTAGATCATTTCATCCAGGGTGACGTGCATCGTGCTCTCGCCGCCCTGCACGGTATTGCCCACGGAATCGCCGACCAGCAACACGTCGATGCCCGCCTGGTCGAAGATGCGGGCGAAGGTGTGGTCGTAGGCGGTGAGCATGGCGAAGGGCGCATCTGTTCCCTTGCGCCGGGCGATGGAACGGGTCGTCACCCGCCGCTCGATGCTTGCGGTCTTGCGGCTGATCGTGGACATGGCGTCGTCCTCCTCCGTAACCCTGTGCGTTCAAAGCCGATGTGTTCGAGCGATGCCTTCAAGCGGCGCCTTCCATGCCGGTGCTTGCAGGCCCTGTTGCGGGCAGGCAGGCTGATCGACCGACCGGCAAGCCCGCCGCGCCCGCAAAACCCGCGCAGCAGCGGGGGCGCATCCCCGGCGCCGCAATGGCCGCGCGCGCACAAAAAAGCGCCTGCCGGAAATGGAGTTCCGGAGGCGCCGTCGCCGAGAGCGGCACGCAGAGCGCACCGCCTCGTGAAACAGCCTTCCGTGCTCCGTCTCGCTCCCCCGGCGGGGGATGCAAGCGCTTTCGGGCAGGCCTTTTGTCTGACTTGTGTTTGCCTCTCCTGGCAGACGCGCAAACCACGTGCGCCCTGCGCGGCTCGAATCAACCCGGTCTCAATGGGGACCGCCCCGTGCGGTTCCCCTCGGCTCACCCGAATCCTATCCCCGGCGCGGATGCCGTGTCAAGCACAATTTCGGCGGCGTGCGGGGCATCGAAAGCAGATAAAAGATGCCGCCCAAGTCGTTGCGATACCTGAAAAAATCCGGCTCAGCCGCCCTGCTGCAGGGCGCGGGCCAGCGCCAGCCAGGCCTCCGGCGAAAGCTCCTGCGCGCGCGCCCTGGGCTCGTGGCCGAGTTCGGCCAGCAGGGCCTGCGTGCGTTCCTTGCCGCAGACTTCCGCCCGGGCCAAGGCGCCCGCCAGGGTCTTGCGACGCTGCGCGAAGCCCGCGCGCAGCACCTTCTCGAGCGAAGCCGCCTCTTCGGGCAAAACCCTGGGCGGCCGGTGCGGACGCATCACCACGAAGCTGGAAACGACGCGCGGCACGGGATGAAAGGCGCGCCCGGAGAGGTCGAAGCGCGCCTCGATGTCGCAGAACCAGCTTCGCAAAATGGTCAGCGAGCCGTACTCGCGCCCGCCTGTTTCCGCAGCCAGGCGCAATGCAGTTTCGCGCTGCATCATCAGCGCCGCGCCGCTGAGCAGCGCCCCCAGGTCGAAAATGCGGCGCAGCAGAAGCGCCGCGCTGCGATACGGCAGGTTCGCCACCACGCGCACCGGCGCGTGCGGCGCGCCGAGTTCGCAGAGCGCCGCAGCGAGGTCGAAGCGCAGCGCATCGGCGTGAAGCAGCTCCACCGAGCCGGGCAGGCGCTTGTCTTCTTTTAATGCGCGCACCAGGCCCGCGTCTATTTCCAGGCTGGTCACCCGGCGGGCGCGGGCGGCCAGCGCGCGGGTCAGGATGCCGAGCCCCGTGCCGATTTCCAGCACCGCGTCTTCAGCCGACACGCCGGCGCGGCGCACCAGCGCATCGGCCAGCGCCGCATCGTGCAGAAAGTTCTGACCGTGCGCCTTGCGCGGCGCGAGCCCGTGGCGCAAAAGGAAGGCCCGCACCTCTTCACTCAAAGGTCTTCGCTCAAGGGCGGGGCTGCGCCCAGGGCATGCCTGCCAGCGGCGCCCGGGAAAACGCGCCGAGCGCGGCGCCGTGCCGCACGCCCGCGGCCAGCATGCGCGCGCCTGCCGCCGCGATCATCACGGCATTGTCTGTACACAATTCGCTGGGCGGAAAGAACACGCGCACGCCCTCGGCCTCGCCCATGCGCTGCATTTCCCGGCGCAGCCGCCCGTTGGCCGCCACGCCGCCCACCACCGCCACGCGCGAAAGCCCCGTATCGCGAAGGGCGCGGCGGGCGCGGGCCACAAGCACGTCGGTTGCTGCAGCCTGGAAAGAAGCCGCGATGTCGGCGCGCTGCTGTTCGGAAAGCGGCGCGTGCGCGCGGGCCGTCAGCGCCACTGCGGTCTTCAGGCCGCTGTAGGAGAAATCCAGGCCGGGTTGATCCAGCATCGGGCGCGGAAAGTCAAAGGCCCGCTCACTGCCCCGCTCGGCCGCGCGCGAGAGCGCCGGGCCGCCCGGGTAGGCAAAGCCCAGCAGTTTGGCCGCCTTGTCGAAGGCCTCGCCCACCGCGTCGTCCCGGGTTTCGCCGAGCAGCTTCGGCTCTCGCGTTTCGTCGATGTGGTAGAGCGCGGTGTGGCCGCCGGAAACCACCAGGCCGAGGTAGGGGCGCGTGAGCGCCGCATCGGCCAGCTCTGCAGCCGCCAGGTGTCCGTCCAGGTGGTGCACGCCCACCAGCGGGATGCCGAGGCGAAAGGCCATGCCCTTGGCGAAGTTCAGCCCCACCAGCAGCGAGCCGACCAGGCCCGGCCCCTGCGTCACCGCCACCGCGGAAAGCTCGCTCGCCTTGACGCCTGCCCCCGCAAGGGCTGCTTCCACCACCTGCGAAACGCGGCGCACGTGGTCGCGCGATGCGAGTTCCGGCACCACGCCGCCGTAGGGCCGGTGAACATCGTGCTGGCCGTGCACTTCTCCTGCGCGCACGCGCGTGCCGTCTTCGACCACCGCGGCGGCCATCTCGTCGCAGGAACTCTCGATGCCGAGCACCAGGCGGGGCATGCCGGAAACAACACCGCGCACCGCGCTCACCCCCTGCGTTCCAGCTTTTCCTGCTCGCTCTTGCAATCGATGCAGAGCTCGGCGACAGGGCGGGCGCGCAGCCGGCCCAGCGCGATTTGCTCGCCGCAGTCCTCGCACTCGCCGTACACGCCCTGGTCGATTTTCAGCAGCGCCTCTTCCACCTTGGCGAGCAGGCCGTGCTCGCGGTCGCGCAGGTGTCCCTGGAAGGCCATGCTGCTCTCCGAAGAAGCCACGTCGATGGAGTCCGGCGAATCGTCCGGGCTCTGGTGCACTTCGCTGATGGACGCATTCTGGGAGCGGCGCACCAGTTCGTCGCGCATCTCCGTCAGCATCTTCCGGAAGCGGTCGATGTCGCGCTTTCTCATCTCGCGCCCCAGTGTAGCAAAGCGCCCCTCGCTTCAGCGGTCGCCGCCGGCCAGCTCCAGCAGGTCGAGCTGGTGGCCGGCCTGGTCGGCCTCCGGCGAGTCGGGATACTCCCGGATCACGCGCCGGAAGGCCTCGCCTGCCGGGTCCCGGAAGTCGAGCTTCAGCATGGCCTCGCCCATGCGAAACAGCGCCCCGGGGGCCAGGGGATTTTCCGGGTGGCCGTTCACCACGTCGTCGTAGCGCAGCGCGGCGGTCTGGTAGTCCCCGCTGCGGAAGTAGCAGTCCGCCAGCCAGTAGCCCGCCGCGGCGGCCTGCGGAGAATCCGGGTAGGCGCCCAGAAACGCGCCGAAGCGGTCGATGCAGGCTTCGTTGCTGCCGTTCATGCGCGCCTGCTGTGCGAGCTGAAAGGCCTCGACTTCCCGGGCCGGCGAGTCGTCCTGGCCGGACGGCGCGTCCGGGCTTTCACTCGACCTCGCGCCGGCGCCGGCGTTGGCCCCGGCGCCGGGCGCACCCGGCGCGGCTGCGGACCTGGGCGCCGCGGATGCGCCCGCGTTCGCGCCCTGCTCGCCCGCGCCCGACTGCACGCCCCGGCCTGTCGCCAAGTCCGCCCCCGCTCCGACCGAACCGCCCGCACCGTTCGGCGGCGCCGTCAAAGCCGGGGGCGACTCGCCCTGCCCGCCCGCAGGCGGCAGATCGGCGCCGGGCGGCAAGGCGACCTGCAGCGCAGCCCGCAGTTCCCGGATTTCGCGGCGCGCCTGCCGCGCCGCCTCGTTGGCCCGCCCCGTCTCGCGCGCTGCATCCTCCAGGCGCCCCTCGAGGCGGGCGACTTCCTCGCGCAAGCTCGCCATTTCGGTGCGCAGCTCCGCGACCCCCGTATTGCCGGCCTCGTCCCGCAGTTGATTCTTCAGCCGCATCAGCTCGTATTCGAGGTCGCGCACCTGGTCGTTTGCCGCGCAGCCCAAAAGCCCCGTCACGAGCAACACGAGCAGCAGCGCGCAGCCGGCCAGCGATGCGCGCGCAAAGCGAGCGCCCTGCGCCCCGCAGCCCGCTCGCATGCCCCGCGCCGCCCGCGTCCCGCGGCCCCTTCGCGCAACCCGCGCCCCGCAGCCCGCTCGCACGCCCCGCGCCACACGCGCCGTCAAGGTCGTCATCGAATCTTCTCCCCTCCCAGCGAGCGGTACGGCCCCCAGGCCGGGCTGGTATTGCTCCCCCCCGTGGTGACGCGGCGCAGGTTCGAGCCGTCCGCATCGATAACGTAAATATCGAAGCGGCCCCTGCGCAACGATTGAAAGGCCAGCTTGCGGCCGTCCGGCGACCAGCTCGGTTGTTCATCGCTCCTGGGATGCGTCACCAGCGGCTGATTATGACGACCTTCCGGGTCGATCAGCCACAGGTCGAACTGGCCCTCGCGCCGGGTCTGGTAGGCGATCCAGCGCCCGCCGGGCGACCAGGCCGGCGCGGTGTTGTAGGCGCCGCCGAAGGTCAGGCGCCGCGCGCGCCCGCCCTTCGCGCTCACCACGTATATTTCGGGGGAACCGGTGCGGTCCGAAACGTACGCGAGCTGCGAGCCGTCCGGCGACCAGCTCGGCGAAATGTCGATGTGGCGGTTGCGGGTCAGGCGCGTAAGCCGGGTGGACTCGCCATCCAGCACGCTGCCGCCCGCGATGTAGATCTCCGAGGCGCCCGAACGGCTCATCACCAGCGCCAGGCGCTCTTCCAGCGGCGCGAACACGCCCCGGTAAATCTGTATGCCCCGATGGGGAAAACCGCGCAGCAGGCGACCGCTGCGCCGCTCTGCCCGGCTCGCCACGAAGAGCCAGGGACGCTGCTGGTAGCGGTAGCTGGTGTACACCAGCGATTCTCCGTCAGGAGTCCAGCCCGGAAAGTGCGCGCTGGACTGGTGCGCGGTGACGGCGCGGGCGGTTTTTCCGTCGGAGAAGGCCACCCAGACCTCGCGGTAACCGCTGCGGTCGGAGATGAAGGCCAGCTCGGTGTCGGCCACGCCCTCTGTTTCGCTGAAGGCCCCGGTGACCAGGTCCGCCGCGCGGCGGCCAATGCGCTCGGCTTGCGCCCCCGGCGCGCGTATTTTTTTGCTGCGCACAAGGGCGCGGCAGCGCACCACGTCGTACAAACGAAACTCGAGCTGCAGGGAGTCTTCGCTGCCGGTAAGCCGCCCCTGCAGCAGGGCGTCCGCCGCTGCCTGGCGCCAGGTGGAGCAGCGCGGCGCGGGCGCGCTCATGGTGGGCGGTGCGTGAATCGAACCCGGAAAGGCCTCGCGCGGAATCACTTCAAAGAAGCTCGAGAAGCTGAGCCCGCCCAGCAGGGCCGCATCCACTTCCCGCACCCGGTCCGCAAGCTGCGATTCCGCCGACATGCGCTGCACCGCAATGCGCAGCGCCACCCCGCCCGCGCCGCGCACCGTCACCAGGGGACGCTCCGCCTCTTCGGCATGGAGC
>CAZJXU010000387.1:0-13117 GCA_964550095.1 uncultured Spirochaetales bacterium
CAGATGCAGGCGCTGCCCTTCGCCACCGGCCTGCTGGCCAGGCTGGGCGCCTTCGTGGTGAAGGTGGAGCTGCCGGGCCGCGGCGAAAGCGGGCGCGCATCGAACCCCGCCCTGCGCGATGAAGCGGGGCGCCACGTCGGCGCCACCTTTTTGCGCCACAACCTCTCCAAGCGCAGCATCGGCCTCGATCTTTCGTGCGAAGCGGGACGCGCGCTGTTCTGCCGCCTCATGCCGCACTTCGACGTGGTGGCGGAGAACTTCCGCGCCGGCGCCATGGAACGCATGGGCCTCGGTTACGAAGCACTCAGCCGCATTCACCCCCGGCTCATTTACGTGTCGCTCTCCGGCTTCGGCGCTTCCACGCAGTCGCCTTATGCAGCCTGGCCCGCCTACGCGCCCGTCGCCGAAGCCATGAGCGGCCTCTACGAGCCCTCCCGCAAGACGGGCGAACCGCCGCCGGTGGTGACCGCGGGCGCGCTGGGCGACAACGCCGCCGCGCTCTTTGCGGTGATCGGCACGCTGGCCGCTCTGCGCCACCGGGAGCGCGTCGGGCTCGGCCAGCACGTGGACGTGGCGATGTACGATGCGATGATCGCCATGGCCGACATGGTGCCCTTTCTCTGGTCGATGGATGCGCCCGCGCACATGGCCGGTCCGGGCAGCACCGCGCTGGTGGCGGCCTTCGCCGCGCGCGACGGTTACTTCGTGGTTGCAGTGCTGCGCGAACACATGTTCGAAAAACTCTGCCGGCTGATCGGCCATCCCGAGTGGCTTTCCGATCCGCGTTTCGCCGAGCGCAGCGGCTGGGCGCGCCACACGGAAGACGTGATCCGCCCCGCCATCGAGGCCTGGGCAGCGAGCAAGAGCAAGCTTGCTGCGGCGCGCGAACTGTGCGCGGCGGGCGTGGCGGCGGGGCCGTCCAACCTGGCCGAAGACATCGTGGCCGACCCGCACGTGGCGCTGCGCAACATGCTGGTGGAGGTGCCGAGGCCGGACGCCGACAGGCCCTACCTGACCATCGGCAACCCGGTGAAGCTGTCGCGCGTGCAGGAAGGCCCGGAGCAAAGCTTCCCGCGCACGGGCGAGCACACGGAAGCGCTGCTGCGGGAGCTGCTGGATATTGACGAAGCCGAACTCGACGCGCTGCGCGCCGCCGGCGCCATCGAGTAAGGCCCGCTGCGCCGGGGATTGGTCCGGGTCGGTCGGTCGGTGGGTCGGCGGGTCGCCTGGGCCGGGTCGGCTCGGCGGGGCGGCGGATCGCCTGGGCCAGGCGGCTTGGCTCGTCGGGCCCGGCCGAAGCGGTCCGTGCTTTGATACGGGCGAAGCGGCCCGGTCTTTGATACGGGTAAAGCGAACAGAGGAGAAGATCATGACGAACAACGCGCCGACGCTGCCGGAACTCGCACTGCCTACCGCGCTGGTGACTTCGGAGCTGCAGCGCGGCGTGGTGGGCGATCTCTCGCCGCTACCTGAACTGGCCGCCGCCGCCGCGCCCATACTGGGTACGGCCTCTGCGCTGTGTGCGGCGGCGCGCGACGCCGATATCCCCGTGCTTCACTGCACGGCGCTGCGCCGCGCCGACGGCGCCGGCGCGAGCGACAACGCGCGCCTGTTTCGCTACATGGCGAAGCAGCCGCCCCTGCTCGAAGGCAGCGAACGCGCGGCGCTAATGCCGCAGCTCGACGTGCAGCCGGGGGACATCGTGCTCTCGAGACTGCACGGCCTTTCGCCTTTCCAGGGCACTGAGCTCGACAGCGTGCTGCGCAATCTTGGCGTGGCGACGCTGGTGATCGTCGGCGTTTCCGTGAACGTGGCCGTTACCAACCTGGCCTTCGATGCGGTGAACGCCGGCTACCGGGTGGTGATCCCCACCGACGCGGTGGCCGGCACGCCTGCAGACTACGTGGAAGCGGTTTTCGAACACACGCTGCGCAACGTGGCGAGCCTGGCCCGCACAGAGGACGTGCTGGCGCACTGGCGCCGCTGAAAACACAACCCCGCCTGCTGCTCGCGCAAAAACACTGCGCCGGGCCGCACGCCGCATCGCGCGAAAACACTGCACATCACTCCACACGAGGCGCGTCGCTTGCCGGGGACGCCGCTTTCACCGTGCGACACGCCGCATCGTCCCGCCCCAAAGCGCCGTGCAGCGAGAGCTGCAGCGTGCGCCCGTCGCCCGCGCAAAAAACTGCACAGCGCCACTGCGCCGGCGCGCCGCCCGTCTGAAAACACTGCACAGCGCCACTGCGCCAGCGCGCCGCGCACGCATTCCCACACCGCGCCGCCCGTCTGAAAACACTGGCAGCGGAACTGCGAACTGCCCGCCGCCCATATCTCCGCACCGCGCCGCCCGCCGGTTCACCCGCTCCGACGGAAGTGCTCCAGAAGTTCGCGCTCCTTGGCGCGCACGGCAGCCAGTTGCGTTTCCTTTACCGAGTCGAAGCCCCGCACCTGTTCGGGAAGGCTCGCGATGTCGGCCGCCAGCTCCACGTTGCCAGGCGTCAGGCCGTCCAGCACTTCTTCCACGTTGCGTTCGTATTCGCGGACCAGGCGCCGCTCCAGCCTGCGGTGCGCGCGGTAGCCGAAGGGGTTCAGGGGCGTGCCGCGCAGAAACTTCGCGCGCGCCATCAGGCGAAATACCGGCATCATCCACCGGGCCGGCACAGCCACCTTCCTGGCGCGGCCGCTGTCCTTGTCGTAGCGGGCGAAGAGCGGAGTGAAGAGATGATCGCTCGCAAGATGCAGGGTCAGCGTGTAGTCGCCTTCGAACTCCCGCTCGATCTGTTCCCGGAAGGCCGCGCCGCTGTAAAGGCGCGCGACTTCAAACTCGTCCTTGATCGCCAGCACCTTGAAGTAGTAGCGGGCGACCGCCCGCGCCAGAACATCCCCGCCGCCGCCGACCTTGCGCTCGCGCTCGCGCACGCGCTCCACCAGGCGTCGGTAGCGCTCGGCATAGAAGGTGTCCTGGTAGTCGCCGAGGAAGCGCACACGCTTTTCCACCAGTTCGTCCAGCGTGGGGTCAAAGGTCGGACCCGGACCGATGCGGCGTGCGCGCAGCGCCGCTTCCACCGCCTTGCGATTATGCGCCCAGAGCCGGCCCCAGTTCAGGGCGGCGCGGTTTTCGGCGATGGAGCGTCCGTTCAGTTCCAGTGCGCGTTCCAGCGCCCCCAGGCCCACCGGCAGCATGCCCAGTTGACATGCGACCCCCAGCAAAAACATGTTGGCGTAAACGGCATCGCCCATAAGCGAAAGCGCCGCCCGCCGCGCATCCACCAGGTACAGCTTGTCCGCGCCGCAGGCCTCCCGGGCGGCTTCGGCCATGCGTTCGTGAGAGAGGTCCAGGTCGGCGTCCGCGGCGAATTCAAAGGTGGGCGTTACATGGGTGTTCATTACCAGCGTCGTGTCCGGGCCGAGCAGCGGCAGGTGCGCGGCGTCCGTGGTCACCACCGGGTCGCAGCCGAGCACGAGGTCTGCCCGGTGGGGGCCGATGCGCACCGCGTGCAGCCGCTCCGGATCGGCGGCGATGCGCACGTGGCTCGAGACCGGGCCGTTCTTTTGCGCGAGCCCGGTGACGTCGAGTTCCGAAACGCCCTTGCCTTCCAGGTGCGCGGCCATCGAGAGCACCGCGCCAACAGTCACCACGCCGGTGCCGCCGATGCCGGCGACCAGCACGTTCCAGGGCCGCGCCAGCCCGGGCGCGTCCGGTTCCGGCAGATCGGCGAAGTATGCGGCGCTCTGCCCCGCGGTCGCATCCGCCGCATCGGAAACGTCCGCTCCGCCCGCCGCACGCGCGGCATCCGACGCGCCCGCCGCATCGGAAGCATGCGCAGTACTTACACCGCCGACCGCGCCACCCGCTGAACCCGCCGCACTCGCCACACCCGCCGCACCGGAAACATCCGTGCCGCTAACCCCGCCCGCCGCATTGAAAGCGCCCGGCTCGCTAACCACTGCATCCGCCGCGCCGTTCGCCTGCGCGCCGCGTCGCAGCCGTCCGCCCCGCACGGTGACGAAGCACGGGCAGTGCCCGCGCAGGCAGGAGTAGTCCTTGTTGCAAGAAGACTGGTCGATGCGCCGCTTGCGCCCGAACTCCGTTTCCACCGGCTCGATCGAGATGCAGTTGCTCTGCACCGAGCAGTCGCCGCAGCCCTCGCACAAAAGCTCGTTGATGACGACGCGCCGCTCCGGGTCGGGGAAGCGCCCCTGGCGACGCAGGCGCCGCGCTTCGGCCGCGCATGTGTGATCGTAAACCAGCGCGGTCACGCCGGACGTGTCACGCAGCTCCTGCTGCACGCCGATCACCCGGTCCCTGTGATGCACCGCTACGCCGCGCGGGAAAACCCCCGCTGCATACTTTTCGGGTTCGTTCGACACCACCACCACCTTGCGCACGCCCTCGGCGATGAGCTGCGCCGTGATGCGGGGCGCGGTGATTTCCCCTTCCAGCGCTTCGCCTTCGATGGGCTGCCCGCCGGTCATGGCGACGGCGCCGTTCACCAGCACCTTGAAGGTAATGTTGACATCGGCGGCCACGCAGGCGCGCACCGAGAGCAGGCCCGAGTGAAAGTAGGTGCCGTCGCCCATGTTCTGAAAGATGTGCGGCATGTCGATGAAGGGGGCCTGGCCGATCCAGTTGGCGCCTTCGCCGCCCATGTGTGTGGCGCCGAAGGTGTTTCGCTCCGGCATCCAGGTGGCCATGCCGTGACAGCCGATGCCGCCCATGGCGCGCGAGCCTTCCGGCACCAGGGTGGAGCGGTTGTGCGGGCAGCCCGAACAGAAGGTGGGCAGGCGCGAGAGCCCGCCGGCCACAGCCGCCGCGGCGCTCCGGGCAGGCGGCGCTTGCGCCGGGGCCAGGCCTGCGTCCTTCGGCAGCCTGCGCATCAGCCACGCGCGCAGCGCTTCGGCAATCTGCTGCGGCGCGAGTTCCCCGGTGGCGGGCAGCAGCGGCGCGCCCCGCTCGTCCTGCTTGCCGAGCAGCCGCGGGCGTTCGCTTTCGTTGTAGAGCAGGGGCGCCACCTGCTCTTCGATCAGCGGACGTTTTTCCTCCACCACCAGCACATCTTCCAGCCCGCGGCAAAAATCGCGCACGCCCTGCGGTTCGAGCGGCCAGGGCATCGCCACCTTGTAAACCGCAATGCCCAGCGCTTTGCTGCGCGCCTGGTCGATGCCGAGTTGCTCCAGCGCCTCGCACAGGTCGTGGTAGCTCTTGCCCGTGGTGATGATGCCGAGGCGCGGCTTCGCGGCGCCGAACATCACCCGGTCCAGGCCATTGGCGCGTACGTAGGCCTGCGCTGCAGGCAGCTTGACCCGGTACAGCTGTTCCTCGGTTTGCACCAGGCGGTTCACCATCGACACGTGGTGGTCCCTTTGCGGAAACTCGAAGTCGGGAGTTTTAATTTGCACCCGCTTCGCATCGACCTCCACCGAAGAGGCGCTGTCCACCGTGTCGGTCAGGCACTTGAAGCCCACCCAGCAACCGGAAAAGCGCGAGAGCGCAAAGCCGTGCAGGCCGAGGTCCAGGTACTCCTGCACACTGGCGGGGTTCAGCACCGGCGCGCCGCAGTGCACCATCGCGTATTCGCTCTGGTGTGCGATCGAGGAGCTCTTGGCGCCCGGGTCGTCGCCCATCAGCGCCAGCACGCCCCCCCGGGCTGCAGTGCCCATGTAGTTGCCGTGCTTGATGGCGTCGATGCTGCGGTCCACGCCCGGGCCCTTGCCGTACCAGATGCCGAACACGCCCTCGACCCGGGCCTCCGGTTGCAGCGTCGCCTGCTGCGAGCCCCACACCGCCGTGGCCGCCAGGTCTTCGTTGAGCCCCGGCTCGAAGCGGACCTGGTGCGCTTCCAGAAGTGCGCTCGCCTGCCACAGCGCCATGTCGTAGGTACCGAGCGGGCTGCCCCGGTAACCGGAGATGAAGCCCGCGCTGTTCCAGCCCCGGACCCGGTCCAGGCGGCGCTGCATCAGCGGCAGGCGCACCAGGGCCTGCACGCCGGCCAGGTAAACGCGGCCGCTTTCGCGCGTGTAGCGATGCTCGAGTTCGTAGCTCTTGTCGAAGGCGGGCGCGTTCATGGCGCTCCTGTATAGCGTCCGCTCCGGCGGGATGCGGGCGCGGCGCAGCGTGGATTATGACAATTGCCGCGCCGTCTTGTGTTGCGCATGATCCGGGGTGCCCAGCACGGGCGGGCCGCGCATCGGGGCCGCACGCGCCGTGGGGCCTGCCTGCCGGCGCCGGGCCGTGCGCCGGGTTTCGCCGGGGCGCACATCGGGCCGCAGGCGCCGGGGCGCCGGGGGGGCGGCGTTCCGGCCACAGGGAGGAGCCACGGGTGAAGATCGGCCTTGCGTTTCACGCCGGCGACCGGGTGATGGATGTGGCGGAGCTGGCCCGGGAGGCCGAGGCGCGCGGTTTCCATTCGCTCTACATACCAGAGCACACGCACATTCCGGCGAGCCGCCGCACGCCGCCTCCCACCGGGGAAGCCGAGCTCGACGAAGCCTACTACCGCAGCCCCGACCCGCTGCTGGCGCTGGCCGCCGCCGCTGCGCAGACCGGCGCCATTTGTCTGGGTACCGGCGTGGCCCTGCCCCTGCAGCACGACCCGATCGCCTATGCCAAGCAGGTCGCCACCCTCGACGTCATTTCTGGGGGGCGCTTCGTGTTCGGCATCGGCTACGGCTGGAACCGGGAAGAAATGGAAAACCACGGGGTCGATCCGCGCACGCGCCGCGCGCGCCTGCGCGAACATCTGCTTGCCATGCAGGCGCTCTGGAGCCGGAAGCGGGCCGCCTTTTCCGGCGCGTTCGTGAACTTCGAAGAGAGCTTCCAGTGGCCGAAGCCGGTGCAGCAGCCGCGTCCGCCGGTACTGCTGGGCGGCGCGCCCGGGCCGACGCTCTTTGCGCACGTGGCGGAGTACTGCGACGGCTGGATGCCCATCGGCGGCGCCGGCCTGCGCACGGCGCTCCCGGATTTGCAGCGCGCCGCAGACGAGGCCGGGCGCGATTTTTCCACGCTGCGCATTGTGCCCTTCGGCGTCATCCCGGAAGACGCCAAGCTGGAGGCCTACCGCCAGCTCGGCGCCTGGGAGTGCGCGCTGCGCATTCCCGCCGCAGGGCGCGAGCAGGTGCTGCCGGTGCTGGACCGCTACCGCCGCTTTCTGGAGTGAAGCGGGCCGGGCGCGATTTTTCCACGCTGTGCATTGTGCCCTTCGGCGTCATCCCGGAAGACGCCAAGCTGGAAGCCTACCGCCAGCTCGGCGCTGCGGAGTGCGCGCTGCGCATTCCCGCAGCCGGGCGCGAGCAGGTGTTGCCGGTGCTGGACCGCTACCGCCGCTTTCTGGAGTGAAGCGGGCCGGGCGCTCCTTTCCGGCCCGACTGCAGCGCGCGCGCCCTTCACGGGGCTGTTTATTCCAGGCTGCACGCGTCACACACACGCCTTTCACGGGGGTGTTATTCCAGGCCGAGTGCACTGCGCGCGTCTTTCCGGCCCGACCTCAGCGCGCGCGCCGTGTTTGAATGGAGTCCGGACACAGTTCTCCGTCGGTGTGTGCAAAGCGGCCGGCGGCATATACGCAACAGGCCCGGCGCCGCGTGCAGAGCGGCGGGGCAGGGGGGCCTGATCACACGCGCCCTGTAACCCTCAGCTTTCCCGAATCGGTCGCACGATGTTTTCGCCAAACCAGGCCGCCTTGTCGATGTACTCCGCGCGGCTCTGGCAGGGAATGCTGAGCGCGGTCCAGGTGACGCCGAGTTCGGCGCTGCGCCGGACCGCATCGACCAGCGGCCCTGCATCCGGCAACCCGCGGCCCGCATCGACGCGGGGCGTGAAGCACACATCGAGCGGCGCGCGCCTGCCCGTGCGCCGGGCGTGCTCGCGCGCGTACGCCAGCGCTTCGGCCAGCGCGTCCAGATCTTTAAGGGGCGCCGTGCCGGCGGCCTTCGCGAGGCCGGGGCTCGCGGCAAAGGGCAGCCAGCCCTCCGCCTGCTCCACCGCGCGGCGCAGCGCACGGCGGGAGTTGCCGCCCAGCCACAGGGGCGGGTGCGGCAGCTGCACCGGCCCCGGCGCAATCGTGATCTGCTGCGCATCAAAATGCAGGCCCCGCTCCGAAACGGCGCGTTCGGAAAAAGTCCGCTTCAACACCCGGATGCTTTCTTCGAGCAGCGCCTCACGACGTTCGAAGTCCGCCCCGAGCGCCGCAAACTCCGCGCGCAGGTAACCGGCGCCGAGGCCCACGATCAGCCGCCCTTCCGAGAGCGCGTCCAGCGACGCGAGCGCCTTGGCGCTCAGAAAGGGGTTGCGGTAGGCAGCCACCAGCAGGTGGGTTTGCAGACGCAGGCTGCGGGTGGCGACGGCCGCGCAGGCCAGCGCCGAGAAGGGGTCCAGCGCGTGATGCCCGCCCTGCTGCAGCCAGGGCTCGGGGGGCGCGGGGTGGTCGGTTGCGAACACCGCGTCGAAGCCCGCCCGTTCAGCGGCCCGTGCCGCCTCCGCCAGCGCGGGCGCCGTCGTGAATGCCTGGGCCGGCTCGGGCTTGTCCGTGGGAAGCTGCACGCTGAAGTACATGGCGGGAAATCATAAAGTGCGTAACGTCACCTGTCGCCCCTGCAATGAGACGTTGCGACGCCGCGATGCCGCGCTGCATGCGCCGCTGAACGGAAGGCGCGCCTCGGCGCGGCGAAGGCCGGCCCTCAGCGCGCAAACCCCGGAGCCTCCATGGACCTGCGTTATTCCGAAGCCGATGAAAAGTTCCGCCGGGAGATACGCGCCTGGCTGGAAGCGGAAGTTCCGCGCCACGGTCCGCCGCCCGCGCGCAGCGACTGGGACGCGCGTCGCAGTTACGACAGCGGCTGGCAGAAGAAGCTCTTCGATGCGGGCTTTGCCGGCATCAACTGGCCGAAAGATTACGGCGGACGCGGCGCCACGCTCACCGAAGAGCTGATCTACTACGAAGAGTACGCCCGCGCCAAGGCGCCCTACGTGGGCATGAACTTCGTGGGGCTGCGGCACGGCGGCCCCACCCTGATCGCAGAGGGCAGCGAGCTGCAAAAGCGCACGCACCTGCCGCGCATCCTGCGCGGCGAGGAAATCTGGTGCCAGGGCTTTTCCGAACCGGGCGCGGGCAGCGATCTTGCGGCGCTCGCCGCCTCCGCCGTGCGCGAGGGCGACCACTACCGGGTGAACGGTCACAAAATCTGGACTTCCTTCGCGCAAAAAGCCGACTTTTGCGAGATGCTGGTGCGCACCGACCCCGCCGCGCCCAAGCACAAAGGCATCAGTTGGCTGATCATGCCGATGAACGCCCCCGGCATCACGGTGCAGCCGATGGACACGCTGCGCGGCGAGAGCGACTTCGCCGAAATGTTTTGCGAAGACGTGCGCATCCCCTGTGAAAACCTGGTGGGCGCCGAGAACGACGGCTGGCGCATCACCAACGTGACGCTGCGCTTTGAACGCGGCAGCGCCTGGGCGCAGGACATCTACGAGTTGCGGGAGTACCTGGCCGAACTCGCGCGCGCCGCAAAGGCGCTGCCCGGGCCCGGCCCCCTGGAAGACGCGGGCCTTGGCCGCGAACTCGGCAAGCTGGCGGCGGAGGCCGATGCGCTCTGGGCCCTGCTCAAGTGGCAGCTCGGCGAAGTGGCCAAAACCGGCGTGCCCGGCGTCGGCGGCTCCGTGATCAAGCTGGTGTATGCGGAGCTGAGCCAGCGCGTTTACGAATTCGGCACGCGGCTGCTGGGCCGCGCCGCGCTCTCGCGCGACAACATCGACGACCCTTCCGGCCGCCTCACGACGGACACCTTCCTGAACACGCTCTCACTGACCATCGCCGCGGGCAGCTCGCAGATTCAACGCAACATTATCTCCGAGCGCATCCTGGGGATGCCGCGTGAACCGCGCTAGTTCAACGCCGCCGCCGGGCGCAGCCGCCGGCAGTCGCCGCGTGGCGCCGTGCGCCGGGTGGCGCCGCCGACCGGACCTCGCTGCATTGCGCGCCGGGTGGCGCCGCCGACCGGATCTCGCTGCATTGCGCGCCGGGATGCGCCGGGCGATGCAGCGATTCACCACACCAACGAAGCACGGGAGTTTTTGACGCCGCAATGGATTTTTCCCTGACCGAAGATCAGCAGGCGCTCAAAGAGGGCGTGCGCAGCTTTTGCGAAGACCGCTTCAGCTTCGAGCGCATCGGAGAACTCGAGGCAGAGCCGCTGGACCGCGCGCGCTGGGCGGAGCTCGCCGATCTGGGAGTCTTCTCGCTGTGCCTGCCCGAAGCGCAGGGCGGCGTCGCTCTCGGCATGGCCGAGGCGTCCCTGGTGTTCAGCGAACTCGCCCGGCGCCTGGCGCCCGGGCCGCTGATCGCGAGTCACCTGGCGGCGCCGCTGATCCCCGAAGCCGCATCGGGCGCATGCATGGTCGGCAGCGTCGATTTGGCTGCTGCGCCGGAGGCCCCCGCGCTGCTCGACTACGGCGCCGGGCTGGACGCCCTGCTGCTGCTCCGGGAGGACGGCGTGTATCGCTGCGACGGACCCTTTGAGGGCGAATCGGTGGCGGAGCCCCTGGACCCCCTCACTCCCGTCTTGCGTCTTCCCTGCTGGCCGCAGGGCGAGCGCATGGGAGACGCCGCGTGCAGCGCGGCGCTGCGCCAAAAAGGCGCCCTGCTGTGCGCGGCGAGCCTGCTCGGCATCGCAGAGCGCACGCTCGAATACGCGGTGGAATACGCCAGGGGACGCGAGCAGTTCGGTCGTCCCATCGCCGGTTTTCAGAGCATCAAGCACCTGGCGGCCGACATGTACGCGCGCGCGGAGCTGGCGCGGGCCGGCACGCTGGCCGCCGGCGTCACGCTCGACCAGCCGCAGGTGGGCGATCCTGAACGGGCCGTCGCGTCGGCCCGCGTGGTAGCGGGCGAGGCGGCCTTTCTGAACGCACGCGCCTGCGTGCAGATTTACGGCGGCATGGGCTTTACCTGGGAGATGCCGCCTCACTACTACCTGAAGCGCTGCCTGGTGCTCGAAAACAGCTTCGGCGCGGGGTACCGCTACCAGCAGGCCGTGGCGGAGCGCGTGGAACTGTGATGCGCCGGGATCCCGCCGTGTTAGCATGTTCGCCTCCCCGGTCCTTTTTCCGGTCATGCAGGAGTGATGCGAGATGAGTGACGAAGCGGTCGTTGGCCGAACCGTGACACTGCACCTGGTGGATGGTACGCCGGACGGCATTAAAACCGCCACCGACACCGACTGGATCGGGGAAGTGCTGATGGCGCCCCGCACGCTCATTGCCGAAGCCCTGAAACGGCCCGAAGCGCAACGCACGGGTATTTACATTCTGACCGGGGAAAAGCAGGGCAAGCCCGTTGCGTACATTGGCGAAAGTCGGAAAATCGGGCAGCGGATTAAAGATCACGACCAGAAAAAAGACTGGTGGACAGAAATGATTCTGGCGGTTTCCCCGAGGTTCAATACTGCACACGCGCAATACCTGGAATCACGACTCGTGGAAATTGCGAAAGAGGCCAGGCAGGTGAAACTGGAAAATGAAAATCAACCATCGGCCATCGACCTTTCAGAACCCGACGAAGCAACGGTCAAGAGCTTCTTGATCAGGTTGCAGACAGTGCTGCCTGTGTTGTGTGTCAACATCTTTGTCAAGCGCCAAGACGTAGCGATGCCGACGGAAGATGTTCCGACTTTCAAGTTGGTGACCAAAAGCAAGGACCGGGATCTCTTCGCGACGGCCAAACTCGTAGGGGGCCGCTTCGTGGTGGAGAAGGGATCCGATGCGCATCCGAGCTGGGACAACCCTTCCGGTCGGCACAGCAGCTACGCCAGGTTGCATGCGGATTTGAAGGCCAAGGGCGTGTTGCGCAAGCGAGGCGGTAAATATGTCTTTGCCCGGAACTACGCCTTCTCGGCGCCGAGCGCCGCCGCCGCGGTGGTCAATGGAAGGGCGACGGCCGGCACATTGAGATGGAAAAAGACGGACACGGGTGAAACTTACGGGGAGTGGGAAGCAAAACAACTCGGCGCGCCTCGCGCTTCGGGCAGGAAAAAGCGCAAGGTCTCGAAAGCGGGCCGAAAGAGGCGCGTGAAGTAGCGCGCCCAGGCCAGCGCCGGTGCTTGCCGTACCCCGCATCGCTGCGAACCGATGTGAACCGGGGCGGCCCGAAGGGCAGGCGCCCCGGCGACGCGTTGCCGGGAGGAGCGCCGGCTCGAAAAACTTGCCCGGCTGACCTTCGGGCAATGCCTGGAAAGCGGGCCGCAAGCGGCGCGTGAAGTAGCGCGCCCGTGCTGCGCGCGCCGGCGCCCGCCGGGGTTTCCGGCGCCACGGGGGGGGAATCCGCCCCCGCCGTCCGCATTTGACCCTTCATGGGCATTACGATACGATGCGTATTGTAATGGCCACGGCGCGCGTGGCGGCCGCCCGCGTCGCTCCGGGGCGCATTGCGACCGCGCGCGCGCAAGCTGAGGAGGGCGGAACATGCCCGGCATCGTCTCCTACGGGGCCTACGTGCCCCCGACCCGTCTCGACTTCGACGTGATTGCAGGCCGTCCGCCCCGCGAGGGCGCCGGCGAACGCGCCGTGGCCTGGCGCGACGAAGACAGCCTGACCATGGCGGTGACGGCGGGAGTCAACTGCCTGCGCGGTTTCGACCGAACCCGCGTGGACGGCGTCTTCTTCGCGGGAGTCACTTCCCCCTACCGGGAAAAGCAGGGCGCCGCGCTGATCGCCAAAGCGCTCGACCTGCCCCGCGCGCTGCGCACTGCGGACTTCTCCGCTTCGCTGCGTGCAGGCGAAGGGGCGCTGTGTGCGGCCCTCGACGCGGTCCGCGCAGGCGCCGCATCCTGCGTGCTGGTGGTGGCGAGCGATTGCCGGCTGGCAGCGCCCGGCTCGGCACAGGAGCGAAATTTCGGCGACGGCGCCGCCGCCTTCCTGGTTGGGGCGCATGATGTGGCGGCCGAGTTCGAAGGGAGCTTTTCCTTTGCCGACGAGATACTGGATGTCTGGCGCGCGGAGCACGACCCCTTTGTGCAAAGCTGGGAAGAGCGCTTCGTGATCCAGGAGGGCTACGCGCCCGGCATCCGGGAAGCCGTGCGCGGCCTGCTCGAAAAACAGGGCGCGCAGATCGCGGACTTC
>CAZJXU010000388.1:0-3082 GCA_964550095.1 uncultured Spirochaetales bacterium
TGAACCGGATGTACTTGTTGCAGCGCTTGATGATTCCGTAGAGCGCCCGCAGGGTGCTGCGGTTGGCCCGTGCGACATCCTCCATCCCGGGCATTTCGAGAACGTCGGAGATCGGCTTGTCGTATTCATCCACCAGGATGACGACGCGCTGCCTTTTTTCATCGGAAAGCCTTTCGATCAGGTCGCCGAAACGGTCCTGCGCGTCGGGGATGTCGGATTCCATCTTCCACCTTCGTTCCAGGGCGCGGAGCTGCTTCGCGATATTCCGCTCCAGCCTATCCACATCCTTGAAGGTGGCGCCGCTGAAATCCAGCCGCAGCACCGGGTGCTTCACCGTCCAGTCCCACTTGTCGTGGATGTAAAGCCCCCGGAACAGTTCCTCCTCGCCTTCAAACAGCTCCTGCAAGGTATCGACGAACAGACTCTTGCCGAAGCGGCGCGGGCGGGAGAGGAAGTTGTGCTTGGCCTCGCCGATCATCCGTGCAATAAAAGCGGTCTTGTCCACGTAGTAGCCGCTTTCGCGAACTTCGCGGAAGCTGTCGTTTCCGATCGGCAGCATTTTGTTGGCCATGGTGTGTGTCCTTCAGGCGTCATCCGCCGGCCAGGCGGGCTCGATCTTGAAGTTCTCGATGTTGCGCTCCTTGCGATCGAACTCCACCCCGATCAGGTGAACCGGCACGCCGCGAAACTGGTACTTGTCCGCATAGTTCTTGTCGCGTATCTGCTGAATTGCGTCCCCGGGCGCCACGCCCTCTTTCAGCACCTTCAGTTCGAATATGATGATGCGCGTGCCCGTCTCCACCGTCAGATCGATGCGGCCTTCGCTCGTTGAATCCTCCGCACTCACCATCAGGCCGGTCGCCATGAAGGTGTTGTACATGGTGACCGCGTAGTTGGATTCATAACTCGATGCATTGCCGGTAGAGTACCACTCCTTGGGAAAGTTCGAGAACACCGAATGCAGGATATTCCGCACCGTTTTGAAGTCACCCAACACCAGCGCATCGCGCAGTTCGGCGGGCTGCACCACGGCCGCGACCGTCGGCGCCACGGCCTCGAGCAGTTCCTGGTGCAGGCTCTCGCGCACCTCGAGGTTCGGGAAGTCCAGCCGGTAGAGCGTTCCTGTCCCTGTCTTCTTTTTCTCGGCGATGGTCAGGTAGCCGGTCTGGAACAGCAGCGCAGATGTTTTGATCCTGCCGATGTCGATGGAGGACAGCAGTTCGTTGGCCGTGCGCATCTTTGCGAGATTCAGCTTGCCAGTTCCGCCGCGCTTCTTCAACTCTTCGATCAGGAAGGACGGCGTGCCGGTAGGGAACCACCACGATTCGAGTTCGCGCTCGGAAAACAACCTCAAAATGCTGTAGGGGTTGTACACATTCTCGTCGCCGCGCCAGTTGTAGCCGTCATACCACTCCTTGATCTTGTCGCGGTCGAGATCCCCGAGCACCGGCGCGAACACGGTGTCGATGTCGTGGTCCGTGTAGCCGCAGATCGACGAGAACTCCGGCCTCAGCGTGATGTCGGTCAAATTGTTCAGCCCCGAGAAGATGCCAGCGTGGGCGAACTTGCTCACACCGGTCAGGAAGCTGAACTTGATGTAATCTTCGCAGTCCTTGATGGTTCCGTAGAAGCCGCGCAGGTAAGACCGGTTGGCTCTTGCGACCTCCTCTGTTTCGAGCGCGCCGAAGATCGGCTTGTCATACTCGTCCACCAGAATGACGACGCGCTGCCCCTTTTCATCGGAAAGCCTTTCGAGCAGTTCGGCAAAGCGTCCCGATGCGGTCTCAGCCTCCGTGGTCAGACCTTCACGCCGCTCAATGGCGGCAAGCTGCTCCAGGACGTTCTTTTCAAGCTCGCCAGGCCGGTCGAAGTCGCCGCGCCCGAAACTGAAGCGCACCACCGGGTACTCCACACCCCAGTCCCACTTGTCGTAGATGTGAAGCCCCTTGAACAGCCCCTTGTTGCCCTCGAACAGGTGCTTCAGGGTATCGACAAACAGGCTCTTGCCGAAGCGGCGCGGGCGGGAGAGGAAGTTGTGCTTGTCCCCGTCGATCAGCCGCTTGGCGAACTCGGTCTTGTCGACGTAGTACATCCCCTCTTCGCGGATCTCGCGGAAGCTCTGGATGCCGGTCGGCAGCTTTTTGTTGGCCATGGCGTCATTCTAACAGAATTCCGACCGGAGCGGCCCGGCGGGCGGCCCTGGCGCAGCCCGCTGCGGCCAGCCGCTTTTGCCCCGGGCGAGGGGACACAGGCCGCTCGCCCGCCCAGACCCGGCCCGTCAGTCCGCCGGTTGATACGTCACACGTCCGGCCCGCGGGGCAAGCGCCTGACTGGAATCAGGCCAGCCCGGCCCGGTCGGAATCGCGGCCCGCTCTTCCCGTCCCGCCCGGGCGGAACCCGCTCTGCCCGGCCCCGAGGCGCGATACGGCCCGTCGCCTCGTCCGCTTGGCGAGACGCCCGCAGGGGCCGGGGCCCACCAGGGCCGGCCGCGGTCGCCGGGGCCGCGAGATACGGTCTGTCGTCGCTGCCGGGCATCCCCCGGCGCCCCAAGAGGGGCCGCGATACGGCGGTCCGCAGCGGCCCGCCCTGTTTTAGGACGTCACAGGGCCGCTGCCGCGGGGCGGCCTGCCGCGGCAATTGACAGGTACACGGGCCGTGGCAACCGTGCGCGATTGGCTGCCGGCAGCGGGGCCGTCACGGCGGCCCGCCCCGTTTTAGGAAGACACAGGTCCGCAGCGGCCCGCCCCATTTCAGGACGACACACCCCCTCCCCTGGCAAGCCGCCCGCGGGGCCTCCCGAGATACAATACGGCCTGCCGCCGCCGCAGGGCGGCAGCGAGCGTCCACGTCCCTTGGCAAGGCGGGGCCCGGCGGGCGTAGCCGGGCGGCCTTACGCGGGGTCGATACGGTCGGCGGGCGGGCCCGGTGGGCGGAGCCAGGCGGCTTGCGCGTGGATGAGGAGTCCGCCGGCCACGTCCGTTGGCAAGGCGGCCTTACGCGGGGCCGCCAGAGCCGGCGGGCGTAGCCAGGCGGCCTGTACGTGGATGAGGAGTCCGCCGGCTCTGGCGGCCCCGCGTAAGGC
>CAZJXU010000389.1:0-1991 GCA_964550095.1 uncultured Spirochaetales bacterium
AGCCGGTCAGCACCATCTCGGGGAAAATCGCCAGCTTGGCACCTGCGGCCTTCGCGCGCTTGGCGCCCTCCTGCACCAGGCGCCGGTTGCCGGCCAGGTCCCCCACGGTGGGGTTCAACTGCACGAGTGCAACTTTCATGCGCTTAGCATCGGCGCTGCGCCGCCCCGCGTCAAGCCCGGCGCGTCTGCGCACGCGCACGCCGGCGCCGCGCCGTCACTTGCCCTCGCTGCGACATCACTTGTCTTCACTGCGCCCGCCGGTGCCGCGCCGGCGCTTACCCTCACCGCGCTCACGCCCGCCCTCGCCCTCACGTCCCCTCGCCGCGCCACGCTCGCCATCACCAGTAGTACACCAGGTGCACGTCGCCGAAGGCGGCCGGTTTGCTTTCCCCCTGTATCTCGAAGGATATTCCCAGCGTTGCGCGCACGCCGCCGCTGGAGAGCGAACGCAGCGCCTTGATTTTGGCGTGCATGCGGATCCGGTCGCCGCAGCGCACGGGCGCGCGCAGGCGCATTTTTTCCACGCCCGGGTTCACCATCATGCGCACCGGCACTTCGATGATCTGCTCCAGCAGCATCGGCATCAGCGACATGGTCATGTAGCCGTGCGCGATGGTGGTTCCGTAGGGCGATTCCCGCTTGGCGCGCTCCGGGTCCGTGTGAATCCACTGCATGTCGCCCGTGGCTTCGGCAAAGCGGTCGATGCGCTGCTGGGTGATCTCGAACCAGTCGGAGGGCGGCAGCGTCTCATCGACCAGGTTCTTTAGCGCTTCGAGTTCGGTGATCAGGAGCGGCTTGGCCATGGGGCGGGCTCCGGGGTGCATGCGGCGCGCACGGGATGGGGCGAGTATAACCGTTTCGGCGTGCGATGTCATAAGCGGATTAACCGCGCGACGCGTCGGTTTGCCGCGCCCCCGGAGGTTTCGGAGTACGCGCGGGGCGGCGCTGCGTTTGGGCGGATGCCCGGATTGACTGGTGTGCGCTGCGTCCGGTTAACCGCGCGGCGCCGGGCGGGCGGGTGTCGGATTGCCCGTGCGGCGGGGCGTTCGCACGAACCGCTGCGTCCGGTTAACCGCGCGGCGCCGGGCGGCTCAGCCAGGCGCTGCCCGATACGCAAAAGCGATACGGCAGTTTCACCGCTTTGCTGATGCCGATGCGCGGCCCGCTGACGATGCGCCCAGGGCTTTGCCGGGCCGCCTCGACGCGCAAGGGGCCGCTGAGTGCGCTCTGCCCGTCGTGCTGCAAACCGATGCCGAAGGCCTGGCTGAGTCTGCCGGGGCCGCCCGCGATTTCGCGGCCGCTGCGCCCGCTCCGGCGGCGCATCATCACGCGCAGCCCCGCCTGCGGCTCGATGGCGCGCAGCAGCACCGCATCGCCCCGGCCCGCGGCGGCGCACACCAGGTTGACGCAGAAGTGAATGCCCATGGAGCGATACACGTAAAAACAACCGGGCTGCCCGAACATGGAAGCCGCGCGGGGCTTTGGCCCGCCGTGGGAGTGCGAGGCCGGGTCGCTGCCGTCTCCCAGATACGCCTCGACTTCGACGATCACGCCTTCCAAGCGCGTCTTCGGGCTGATGTCGTGGATCAGCCGGCAGCCGAGCAAGTCCGGCGCCACGGCGAGCGCCGGCCTGTTGAAAAAGCGCTGCGTCAACCTGGCCATGCGGGTGAAGATGCAACTTCGGCCGCCGTGCGCCAAGTGGTCCTGTGTGCGCGGGATTTTTGTGCGGGGACCCTGCCGCAGCGTGAAATGCGCTAAGCAGTGGCCGATGCCTGTTGCCCGCCCGTTTGTTCGGGGACGCGCCGCGCCCGGCGCAAAGCATGACAGGCGGCGGCGCGCATCCCCGTGCGCGCGTGCATCGCAACATCTCAACATCGCAACCCATCAAAGGACCCGGCGTGTGAAACAGCAGCGACGCATCGGAGTGCGCCCGGTTTCCAAAACCGGCGACGACCCTGCCCTCGTGCAGCGCTTGATCGAGCTGGCCGCCC
>CAZJXU010000390.1:0-2983 GCA_964550095.1 uncultured Spirochaetales bacterium
GTTTCTGTGGCTGCGCTGCGAGAGCACGCCGCCGCACGCGCGCCTGCTCGGCGAAGCGGCATCGCCGGGTGCGGCGGCGACGGTTTCACCTGCAATGCGGCGGGGTTCGCCCGCCTCGCATCGCGCGCCCGCCCCGCTGCACGTCGGCAGCGCCGGCCGCCGGGTCATCTTCGAAGCGGGCGACGCCGGCTCGGGCCTGCGCCGGGCGCGGCTGCGCCTTTTGCACATCGACGGCGAAGGCCTCCTGTTCGAGCGGCATTATCCGGGCGGCCTGCTCTTCGGCGGCGAGCGGGCGAGGGCCAGGCGCATCGAGGCCGCACTCGACCCGCGCGCGCTCGGCCTGACTGCGGGCGGTGCCATGCTGATTCTGGACACCTGGGACTGGTCCCTGGCCTCCTGGCTGGGCGGCAATCACAGCGTGCTGGAAACCCCGCTGCGCATCGAAGCCGAAATGGCGGGGCAAAGTGAAGACGGCGCACAGACCGGGAGTGCGGCGAGTCTTCGTCCCGGCGCCGCGCAATTCGCACCCGCAGCGGCGGGGTACGGCAATGGCGGCGCGCAGGCCGAAAGCACGGCGGCGGAACCCAAAGGCGCCGCGCAATCCGCACCCGAAGCAGCGAGGCCCGAAGCCGCCGCGCAGGCAGAAAGCACGGCGGCGGAATCTGAAGGCGCCGCGGAAGCAGAGAGCGCCACGCGCCCTCCCGGCGGCGCGCCTTGAAAGGCGTTCGCGGCGCCTTGCTGCGCTGGTACGGAAAGGCCGCGCGCGACCTGCCCTGGCGACGCGTGAAAGACCCGTACGCCGTCTGGGTTGCGGAGACGATGCTGCAGCAGACCCAGGTGGAAACCGTCATCCCCTACTACGAGCGTTTCATGGCGCGCTTCCCCGACGTGTTTGCGCTGGCCGAAGCGGACCCGGACGAAGTGATGCAGCGCTTTGCCGGCCTCGGCTACTACGCGCGTGCGCGCAGCATGCACGCCGCCGCGCAGCAGGTCGTGCGCGAGTGCGCGGGAAAATTTCCGAGCGCGGCGCCCGACCTGCAGCGCCTGCCGGGCATCGGCCGCTACACGGCAGGCGCCGTTGCCTCCATTGCATTCGGCAGGCAGGCCCCCGTGCTCGACGGAAACGTGATGCGCGTGCTCGCGCGCCTGCTGAACCTGCGCGAAGACATCCGGCGCCCGGCTGTTCAGCGCCGCCTGTGGCGGGTCGCCGAAGAACTCGTCCGGGGCGTGCGTCCCGGCGACCTGAACCAGGCGCTGATGGAACTCGGCGCCGTGGTATGCACGCGCGGCCTTCCGGACTGCCCGGCCTGTCCGCTGCGCGCCCACTGCGCCGCCCTGGCGCAAGGCAACCCGGAAACGCTGCCGCAGCGCGGCCCGGCGCTGCGCAAAAAGGCCATGCGCGCCACTGCAGTGCTGTTCACGCGGCGCGGCGCGGTGCTGATGATGCGCAGACCGCCGCAGGGCCTGCTGGGCGGCACATGGGATTTGCCGGGCGGCGAAATTTCCGCCCGCGAAGCAGCCGTCCGTGGCGCCGCGCGCGTGCTTCGCGAATGCTCGGGGCTGGCGCCGCGCCGCCTGGAAGCGCTGGGCGTGGTGCAGCACGTGTTCACCCACCGCACGCTGAGGCTTCACGTGTTTCGCGCGAGTGCGCCTCCGGGCCGCGTGCGTCGCAGCGGCTTCGACGCCCACCGCTGGTGCGCCCGCGCCGTGCTGCCGGCCTTGCCCCTCTCCGCCCTCGCGCGCAAAACCCTGGCCCTGGCGATTCCTGATATTGCGCACCGGCTGTGAACGGGGGTGGGTGGGGCGTTATTCCATTGCGACCAGGTTGCGTGGGGGCCCGGGTTCATCTTTGCTTGAGGCTTATCTCGATGGCCTTGGCGTCAAGGAAAGAGATTTTCATCAGCGTCCGGATAAATTTTGCGCTGACAAATTCCTCCTTTACGCAGCGTTCAAGCGCGTTGAAGAAGTTCGTCTCGAATTCCTTTTCCGATATCTCGATGTAGTCTTCGACATCGAGTTCGTCTTTCCCGAAGTAGCGATCCCAGATCACTTCGAATTTTTTATCCAAGCGGGTTGCCACGGGATAAATCGCCTTTTTCGGAATGCCCACGCGCCCCGTCTTCGTTTCTTTCGCATATTTTGCGACCTGTTCGAATATCGTGATGGGCGATACCTCGCGTTCCCTGGCCCATTTTGTGATGGCGCGCAGAATGCCGCCTTCACTGGAAAAGCGGCGCAGGTCCTCGAGGATTTCGCCGGCGACTTTCCGGGGAACCAGCAGATCCGCGGCAAAGGCGTCTGCAAAGTCTTCCGCGTCGTCGCCTTTCAGCGTGGGACTCAGCACGCGCCCGAGTGCGCGCGCCATCTGGAAGTTGAAGTCGTGAGCACGCGTGTAGAGGTTCAGGTAGATCCCGGTGATGTCCGATTTCGGGAGCCAAATGCACACGGCATTTTCGTGCGCCTTGTTTTCGTCCCAGAGCACGGGGATCAATACGGTTCGAAACTCCTGGAAAAACCGCACCAGGTTTTTGAATTCAATCGGCCCGGATTGGCTTGCGCCCATCCGCTTGCGCACATCGTGCGTTACGCGCTGGAGATAGGCGCTTTCGAACTTCGGATCGCGCAAGGTGGGCGGCTGGGTCAGCTTTGCAGGCGGCAGGTAAGGGACGAGCCCTTGCAGCGCGAAACCCATCCGCCGTGCGCGCTCGACGTGTTTGAGCGTCGTTTTGCTCGCGCCCCGTTTGCGGAAGGCCACGACGGGATCGCCGGAGGTGTCCCGCGTGACGAGTTCTCTGTACGGCAAGTCAAGCAGCAACACGAGATCCAGCAGTTTTCTCGTTCGGGGCATGATGCCCTGCGTGAACCACCGGGACACGATGGCGTGGCTGACGTCCAGCTTTTTCGCCAGGTCGCTTCGCGAAAGCCCGCGCCGCTCAATGGTTTCTTGCAGCCTGGGGACGTTGAGAGATTCGCCGGACACGGG
>CAZJXU010000391.1:0-5023 GCA_964550095.1 uncultured Spirochaetales bacterium
CCACACCCACACGGCGCCCCGCCCCGGCAAGGCCGCCCCGCCGCGGCGCATCGCCTGCGGGCGAAGTCGTTACACTACGCCGCACCCGCCCACGCGCCCGCCGGGCCCGGTTACCAGGGGGAGCGGAAGCCTTGTTCAAGCGCATTCGGAAATGGATGGCCCGCCTGCTGCGCCAGTACTTCGTGGCCGGCCTGCTGGCCGTGGCCCCCGTCGGCATCACCGTGTGGGCGATATGGTCCGTGGTCCGCTACCTCGACAACCTGATCCTGCCGCGCCTGCCGGACCTCGGCATCCCGCTGCTCAGCGACCTGACCCGGCTGCCGCTGGTCGGCGTATTCCTCACCCTGTTCATGATCATCCTGGCCGGCGTAATCGCCCGCCACCTGCTCGGCGCCAGGTTCATGCATGCCGTCGAGCGCGCCCTGGACCGGGTGCCTGTGGTGCGCACCATCTACCGGGCGGTGCAGCAACTGGCGGGCGCCATTTTGAAAACGGGCGAACACAGCGCGTTTCGGCGCGTGGTGATGGTGGAGTATCCGCGCCGGGGCGCGTGGGCGCTGGCCCTGACCACCGGCCCCGCCGGGCCGGGCCTGCAGCAGCATTTCGACGAGCCGATGGTTCAGGTTTTTGTGCCGACCACGCCGAACCCGACCTCCGGCTTTTTCCTGGTAGTCCCCGAGGCCGACCTGCGCGAGCTGGATATCGACGTCGAGCAGGCATTCAAGGTGATTGTCTCGGCGGGCATGGTGCAGGCGGGAGATGCGCCCGCCCAGGCCGAGGCCGCCGCCAAGGCGGTCGCGGCGCCCGGGGCGCACGATGCAGCCGCTGCGCCCGGCGAAGGCGGCAGCGGCGGCAGCCACGATAAAGACAGAGACAAGCCTGCGACAAAGCCCGTGTGAGCGCGGGGCAGCGCGGACAACCGCAGCGGCTGCCCCCGCCCCGACACCCTCGCTGCGCATCCGCCTCCTGCGCGGGCAGGCGCGGCGGGCATCGCATACACTAGGGGCCAGCCGCATCTCCGGGCGCGCCATGCGTGCCAGCCCGGCGCCGAAACCCTCCCAAATCCCTCCACCAGGAAGCCGCATCATGAAGCGATACAACTACGAACGCCTGACCGCCCTCGACAACTCCTTTTTGCTGCTGGAGCGCCCCAACACGCAAATGCACGTGGCCTCGGTGGCCATCCACGACGCCGCGCCGCTGCGGCTGCCGGACGGCGCCATCGACCTGGACCGGATCCGCAAGAGCATCGCCGGCGTGCTGCATCGCATCCCGCGCTACCGGCAAAAGCTGGCCTGGATTCCGGTCGAGAGTTCGCCGATATGGGTGGACGACACCGAGTTCAACATCGACTACCACCTGCGCCACACCAGCCTGCCCCGCCCCGGCGATGAAACGCAGCTCCGGGCGCTGGCCGCACGCGTGATGGCCCAGCACCTGGATCGCTCGCGCCCGCTCTGGGAGTGCTGGGTGGTCGAGGGGCTAAGCAAAGACCGCATCGCGCTGATCAACAAGACCCACCACTGCATGGTGGATGGCGTATCGGGCGTGGACCTGATGAACATTATCATGAACGCAGACCCGCATGCCGGGCCAGCCGATGAGACGCCGCCTTTCATCCCGCGGCAAGCGCCCGCCCGTTCCGACCTGCTGCGCGACGAGTTGATCCGGCGCATCACCCTGCCGCTGTCCGCGATCCAGGACATCCGCAACCTGGTGGAAGAAGCGCGCGACCGGCGCCGCGAGTTCGTGGCCCGCCTGCGCAGCATGGCGAACACCCTGGGGACGACGCTGCGGCCGGCGTCGCCCACGCCGCTGAACGGAAGGATCGGCCCGCACCGCCGTTTCCACTGGACCGCTCACGAGATCGACGTGCTCAAGACCATCCGCAAGCACTGCGGCGGTTCGCTGAACGACGTGGTGCTGGCCATCGTCTCCGGCGCCGTGCAGCGCTTCCTGCGGCACCGGCGCGTGGACCCCGGCGGCATCGACTTCCGGGTGATGACGCCGGTCAGCGTGCGCAAGACGGAAGAGCGCGGCAGCCTCGGCAACCGGGTTTCCGCCTGGTTCATCCCCCTGCCGATCGGCGCGAGCGATGCCGTGCAGCGCCTGCGCAATATCGCCGAGCAAACCCACCAGATGAAGGAAAGCAAGAGCGCGGTGGGCGCGGAGTTGCTCACGCAGGCTGCAGAGTGGACGCCCGCAACGCTGCTCTCGCTGGGCGCGCGCAACATAACGCGCCTGCAGGCTTTCAACCTGGTCGTCACCAACGTGCCGGGGCCGCAGTTGCCGCTGTACCTGCTGGGCGCACGGCTGCAGGAGGTGTACCCGATGGTGCCGCTGGCGGATGGCCAGGGGCTCGGCATCGCACTCTTCAGCTACGACGGCAAACTCTTCTGGGGCTTCAACGCCGATTACGAACTGCTGCCGGACCTGCCGCGCTTCGTGGAGTTTGTGCAGGAGGCCTACGAAGAACTGCGCGAAGCGGCAAAGCGCATTGCTGAAGCGCCTCCGTCCGAGCCCGAGTTGCCCGACTTCGCGCGGGAAAACCGCAGCGAAAGCGGGGCGGCGACCGCATCGCGCGAAAGCGCCGAGGCCGCGGCGCCGGAGGCGTCCGGGGTGCCTGCGATGGATGTGGAAACGAAAGGCGCGGCGGAACCGACGACGACTGCGGCGGCGCCTGCGGCGGCGCCCGACTCGTCAACGAGCGTGAGTGATCGGCGGGCCAGCCCTGCCGCTGCGGGTGACTCGTCAACTGGCGTAAGCGATCATCGGGCCGGCCCTGCCGCTGTAGGCGATGCCCACGGGCATGACAGCGGCGCCGACAAAGCCTCTCCCTTTGCGAGCCCGGGCGCCAGCCATGACGTTGATGATACGAGCGCCGCTTCCACCGCAGACAATGCATCTGCGAACACGGACACCGCCCCTTCGGATGCGGACAACACGCCCGGGAACACCCCGCCCGGAAATACGGGCGGGCCTTCGCAAACTCAGCACTGAAAGATCGGGCCCCGGTTAGGCCCGGCTTCCGGGCCGCCGCACGCGCCGTGCGCTCAGTCACCAAGTCTGATCGGAAGTCTGATCGGGACACGCGGCACGCGCCGTACACTCGGCTACCACTCGACTGCCGGTCCCGACCGGGAAAATCGGGGCGCGCAGAAATCGGCCACGGGGCTCAGTCGGGGCCGCCGGACGCGCGCCGGCCTCCGGGGCGCCAAGTCAGGCCGGCGCTGCGCCGCGCTCCGTGCGTTCGGTCACTACCTCCGACCGCGGTTGCGGGACGCGCCGGGCGCTCAGTCGCCCGCCAGCAAGGCGGGCCAGTTGCGGTCCGCGCTCGCGATGAACGCATCCCGGCTTTCTTCCCATTTTTCGCGCACTTCCAGGCTGTAGTTCAGGTAAAGCCGACCCTCGGCAATGGTCCAGGCGCGCGGGTCTATCTTCGCCGTGTAGTTGTGCGCGACGGCGTAGGCGCAGTAGCCGCCGTAGGCCGGCGCATAACGCTCCGGCTCGGCCAGAAAGCGCTCGCGGTTTTCCTCGCTGGCAAAGCGCCACACCGCCTCCATCCACTCGGCCTCGAAATCCGCCGAGCCGGGCCGGTAACGCGCCTCCGTGAAATAAGCGACCGGGTCCGCGCCGCCGATCGCAACGCCGCCGAAAAAGCTCTGCTGGATGGGCTCCAGCGCCGAGGCCGCGGCGGGCGCCAGGAGCGCCACACTCAGGAACACCACGACCGGCGCCACGGCCGGGGCCAGGCCCGCCAGGGCGGCTGCGCATCGTTGTTTCATCGCGGGGTTCTCCTCCACCACCCTGGCCCGATGCGAATTCGAAGCAGGCGGTTTATGCGTGAAGGTTACACCACGCGCATACACACAGCATCTTTCGGAAAGGCGCACGCGCCCATCGACGGCGAATAACCGAATGGCCCGCGGCCGTCACTGCATGCCGCCGCCCCTGGCGGCGACGGTCGGCCACGCCCGTTAACAAGGCGGCTACACTGTCCGCCTGTGCAGAATTTCTTTGACATCGTACGCGCGGAGGCCACGGAGGCGAGCTGGTCGCAGGGCGCCTTCCTCGCCCGGGACCAGGCCGTGCTCCGGGAGAGCGCCGATGGGCAGGAGCGGGTGCTGCGGGTGCGCGCAGGCGGGCGCATGCACCCCACGGTGGTGCTCTACCTGGAAGACGAAGAGTGGGAATGCGACTGCGACTCGGCGGAAGACCCCTGCGCCCACGTGGCGGCGGCGGTGATCGCCCTGCACCGCGCCGATGCGGGAACAGGCGCCCCGCCCCGCCCGCTTTCCGAAGTCAGCGGCGCCTTGCACTACGCGCTTTCCGGCAGCGGCGACGGCCTGAAACTCGCGCGCATCATCCACCACGGCAAAAGCAAAACGCCTCTGGAAACTTCGCTGCGCGCACACGCACGGCGCGCGGGCGGGGCAGCGCTGAGCCCGGCCCCGCGCGACCTGGAAATCGAAGCACTGCTCGGCACCGGCGGGCGCGGCGCGCTCTCACCTGGTTTGCTGCGCACCCTGCTGCGCCTCCTGGAAGGCGCCGAGGTGCTGAGCCTGGACGGCGAGGCGATCAGCAGCTCCCGCGAGAAGGTGGTGTACGAGGCGCACCTGGAAGACGACGGGCCGGACTTTCGCCTGCGGGTGGCGCCGAGACCGGCCATCGACCGCATGTTCCGCGGCGGCTTTGCCCTGTGCGGCGCCACACTGCACGAGGTGGCGCCCAGCAACTTGGACGCACGCGAGCGCGAAACCCTGCTCGGACGCGGTCGGCTGATAAGGCCGGACGAGCTGCCCACCCTGCTCTCGGAAACGCTGCCCGCATTGCAAGAGCGCATGACCGTGCACATCCACACCGGGCGCCTGCCGCAGGGCGTGCGCGCGGCTCCGAGGCTGCAGGTGGAATGCAAGCAGGAGGGAGCGGGACTCTCGGTGCTGGCCGTGCTGGTGTACGGCGCGCCCGGCGAGGCGCCGCTCGCGCGCATTGACGCAGGGCGTTTGCAATTACGCGAAGGCGC
>CAZJXU010000392.1:0-4223 GCA_964550095.1 uncultured Spirochaetales bacterium
CGCTATCTCCTGGACGCTAACGTTTTCATTCAGGCCAAAAGGCTGTACTACGGCTTCGATTTCTGTCCCGCTTTCTGGGAATGGCTGATTCAGCAAAATAACGCGGGAAAGGTCGCGAGCATCGAGAGAGTCGCCGATGAATTATACGCCGGGAGTGATGAATTGTCGGAGTGGGCCATGGCGAGGGGTGAAGACTTTTTTCTGAAGCCGGATTCAGAGGTGATACCGGCTCTCAACGCCGTAAGCAACTGGGCAAGAAGCAACGACTATGAGCCTGCTGCCGTCGCCACCTTTCTGCAGGTCGCCGACTATTGGCTTATCGCACACGCGCTCGCGCACGACTGCACCATCGTCACGCATGAAGTACCCGCTGATACCACTCGGAAGATAAAAATTCCGAACGCTTGCATTGGCCTCGGTCTTCGTTGCGTAAATCCATACGAGATGCTCCGTCAAGAACAAGCCCGCTTCGTCCTGGAGTAAGCGCCAGGCAAAACGCAACCATCGGCAGCCGGGATCCGTTTTTTTAGCAAACAGGGCCGGCCTGGCTGGACGCCGCGCGCGATCGCAGAACGGCTAACGCCGCGCTGCGCCTCGCGTGAGCCGGGCGTCGTCCGGCGCGTTGCGGCTCCACCAGCCCAGGGTCCAGGCGTCCAGGCCGGCGGAAAGCTCGCGGGCGCGAATCCCGAGCAAGGCGGCCTTCGGGTCGTCCGCCGCAAGGCCCGCCCGCTCGTGCAGAACGCGCAGCCGCTCGAAGTAGAGCTGATCCACCTCGTCGAGGATTTCGTCACGCAGCTCTATCCACTCGCGCACTTCCCTTGCCACGTCCACCTCTTCGGGGTGCGCGCGCGCGGCGCCGAGGTCCCAGCTCAGCGTCAGGTCCAGCTCGAAATCGCGGCCCCGGCTGCGGTCCCGGTCGTGCGTGTTGCGGTAGTCCCCGGTGATGAAGCTTTGATCCCAGGCATCATCTCTGCTGCGGTCGCCGCCGTAGCCGACGCTGAAATCCACCTCGGGCCGGCGCCCTGAACTGCGCACGCGGTGCCGCCAGTGGCCCAGGTGTTTCTGCCCCAGCCCTTGGGCGCGAATCACGGCGGCGTGCAGGGCGGCGATGGAAGGCGCGCGCAGCACGTCCACCCCGGGTCGCAGACCGGCCGCCTCGCGCGCCCGGGCCTCCTCTCCGCCCAGCACGAAGGCGCCCCGCTCGGCGGCCACGTACAGGCGGCCCGCGAGCGCCGCCAGCGCGCCTATCTCGCTGCGGCCGATGGCGCCCGGTGCGCGTTCAAAGCGCGCGCCGCCGAGTTCCGCCACCAGCAGGCCCTGGTCCGAAGCCACCCACAGGCGCTCGCCATGCAGGGCCAGGCGCTTTACGGAAACCCCGGGCGGCAAGCCCAGCGGGCCGGGCCGAAAGCCCTCTGATGTGCGCAACGCCACGCCCCGCTCGCCCAGCAGCCACAGCCGCCCGTCCAGCGCCGCGATGTCCACGAAGTCGCCGAAGCGGCTGTCGCCCGGCACGCGCTGCGTGTTCAGCGCCTGCATGTCGGCTTCGATGCGCACTTCGTACAGGTCGCCGTCGGCCAGCGCAGCCAGCAGGCCGCCTTCCGCTTCCGGCAGCCAGGCCAGCGCATCCACTTCGCCGCGCAGCGCCCGGCCGACCCTGCCCGGCAGCGCCCGGGCCGCGCCGTCCTGAACCAGGTACACACCCTGCGCACTCGCCACGAACACGACATCATTGACCACCAGCAAGCGCCGGGTGGAACGCGCCGCGCCCGGCCCCGGCCCGCGGTTTTCAATCACGCGCCCGCTGCGCAGCAGCAGGCCGTCGTCCGTCGCCAGCCACAGCCGGCCCGCCGCATCGAAGGCCATGTCCCGCACCGCTGCGCCGCGCGCCAGCCGCTCGGGGAGGCGCCCCTGCACGCTGGAAAGGGCGCCCCGGTCGTCTCCCACCAGCACCTCTTGGCCATCGGCCGCGATGGACAGGGCGCCGGAAGTGCGCGCAAAGGCCTGCAGCGCTTCGAAGTTGATGGGCGCCGCGTCCACCGGCAGCGCCGAAAGCGCCGCCGGGGCCAATGCCCAGACACACAATGCCATGAATGCGAGCCGGCAGAGCCGGGACCCGCGTCGAGTGGGGTGATGTTCCATGCCCCGGGGCAATGCAATTTCCGTGCCGACGTTGTCAATTGACGTGGCCGACCGCAGGGCGTCGCCTGTGGCCGGCATCGGCTGCCCAGTTCCTGCGCAGCCCTGCCCGGTGGATGGTCGTTTGCGGGGTGTGAACGCCCGTCGTTCACAGCGGGCGGCTGCAGCGTTCACACGCTCGCGCCCGGCCCGGTGGCGCCGCTGATGGCATGCCCGCACCCGGAATTCCGGTAACGTATCCGGACAGGGCCTGAGGTACCCGGTCGCCTCCCCGGGCCGCCACGGCCCCGGCGGCGGCCCGCAGGCCCCGCTCGCTGATAAAGCGCCCGCCTCCGGCTGAAGGACTCTCGCCATGCCCTACAAAGAACTGCCGATCGGCATCCAGAACCTCCGCGAAGTCCGCGAAAGCGGCTACTACGTGGACAAGACCGCCTTTGCGAAACTGCTGATCGACAAGGGCAAGCACAACTTCCTCTCCCGTCCGCGTCGCTTCGGCAAGAGCCTGTTTGTCGATACCCTGCAGGAGCTGTTCGAGGGCAATGAAGAACTGTTCGAGGGACTCTACATCTACGACAAGTGGGACTGGACGGTGAAGCACCCGGTGCTGCATTTCAGCTTCGGGAAAGGGACGTATAAAATTCCGGGATACCTGGAGCGTAACCTCGCCGGACAGCTCGGCGCCCTGGAGCGAAAGTGGGAGATGGAATCCGACATCCCCGATGCGCCGGACCGCCTCGCCTACCTGATCGAGAGACTCGTCAAGGAAAAGGGGCAACCCGTCGTCATCCTGGTGGACGAATACGACAAGCCGATCCTCGACGCGCTCGAAATGCCCGGGCTGGAGGATGTCGCACAGGCCAACCGCGATACACTGCGCGGCTTCTATGCAACCATCAAGGACTGCGACAAGAACATCCGCTTCAGCTTTCTGACCGGGGTGAGCAAATTCGCCCGGGCCGGCATCTTCTCGGGGCTGAACAACCTGATCGACATCACTCTGGAACCGGAGTTCTCGTCGATCTGCGGCTACACGGAAGATGACCTCGATGCCGTGTTCGCGTCGGAACTCGAAGGGTTGGACCGAGAAGAAATCAGGGAGTGGTATAACGGCTACAGTTGGTGCGGCGACGAGAAGGTGTACAACCCCTTCAGCATCCTGCAGTTGTTTCGCACGCGCAAATTCAGATCGTGGTGGTTCCACACAGGCACGCCGACCTTCCTGTTCGAAGTGCTGAAGCAGCGCGACGGCCTTGGCACGCTGGGCCTCGAGGGCATGAGCGCAGGCGAGAGCCTGCTGTCCGCCTTCGACATCGGAAACATGGAGGTAGAGGCCCTGCTGTTCCAGACGGGCTATTTGACCATCGACCGCGTGGAGGAGGACGAGGAGGAAGAAGGCGGGAAGAGATACATCCTGGACTACCCGAACATGGAGGTGCGCCAGAGCCTGAACGAGCACCTGCTGCGCGCCCTGACGAAAAAGGGTGCCCGTGTCGATAAACTGGCAGGCAACATCCGCAAGGCGCTGCAGGGGCGTGATGCCGAAGCGATGAAGGCTGGGGTTCACGCGCTGTTCGCCAGCCTTGCCAACGACGTGTACCGGAACAATGATCTCGCCACACTGGAAGGCCACTACGCAAGCGTCATCTATGCCTGTTTTGCGGAGACCGGACGGGACGTGCATGCGGAAGACCCGACGAACCATGGCTACATCGACATGACGGTGGAAACCGACGCCGCCATCTATGTGTTCGAGTTCAAGGTGCTGAAGGGCAAGGTGAAGCGGGGCGCCGCGCTGAAGCAGATACGCGACAGGGGCTATGCGGACAAGTTCCGTGATCGGGGCGTTCCGGTTTACCTGGTGGGGATGGAGTTCAGTCCCAAGGATCGCAACATCAAGTACCTCGACATCGAGCCGCTCCGGGGCCGGCGAGCGAGCGCCCGGAAGAAAGGCGGGGGAACGAAGACCGCCCGAAAGAAGATCGCCGTGAAGAAGAGCGCTCGAAAGAAAAGCACCCGGAAAAAGAGCGCCCGGAAGAAGAACAGCCGAAAGAAAAGCGGGCGGAAAAAGACCACCCGCAAGAAGGGCA
>CAZJXU010000393.1:0-3899 GCA_964550095.1 uncultured Spirochaetales bacterium
CCGTGGCCGAAAAGGCCATGGATTGCAAGAGCGGCGCCCGCGGTTTGCGCACCATCCTGGAAACCGCGATGCTCGACCTGATGTACGATATCCCCTCGCGGGACGACGTGGAGGTTTGCGTGATCAACGAGGACGTGATCCTGGGCGGCAGCGCGCCGCACTTCATATACAAGGAAGCGGCCGAATCCGCCTGAGGGCGGCACGCCGAACCAGGGATGCCATGGCAGACGCAAAAGACGAAACGAGCAGGAAAACCCCGAGGGCGCCGGGCCGCGGGCGGGGGACGGCGCCCCTGGTGCCGCTGCGCGACATGGTGGTGTTTCCGGGCATGACGGCGCCCCTGTTCGTGGGGCGTGCGAAATCCATCGAGGCGCTGAACAGCGCCACCGGCGGCAACCAGGCGCTGCTGCTGGCCACGCAGTACGACGCCGCCCAGGAAGAGCCGGGGCCGGAGGACATCTGCCGCGTGGGCGTGCTGGGCCGCGTGGTGCAGACGCTGCGCCTGCCCGACGACAACATGAAGGTGCTGGTGGAGGCCGAGGTGCGCGCCCGCATCACGGACTACGTGGACGACCGCGGCTACTACACCTGCGCCTTTGAGCTGATGGAAGACCCGGTCGCCTTGACTGAAAAGAGCGAGGCCCTGGTGCGCGGCGTGCGCAAGGCATTCAAGAGGTACGCCAAGACGCGCTCGTCGCTGCCCGACGAGTTCAGGGAAATCGTGGACAAGACGGAAGCGGTCGGCGAGCTGGCCGACCTGGTTGCATCGCACCTGGATGTTTCCGTCAAGGAACAGCAGCAACTGCTCGAAACGACGGACCCGGTGAAGCGCCTGGAAGCGGTTTACGTGCAACTGCAAACCAAGCTCGAGCTGCACGAAGTGGATAAGCGCATCCGCGGGCGCGTCAAGAACCAGATGGAGAAGAGCCAGAAGGAATACTACCTGAACGAGCAGATGCGGGCCATCAAGAAAGAACTGGGCGACGGGACCGACCCCAAGGGCGAAATCGAAGAGCTGGAACAGCAACTGGCCGCCAAAAAGATGCCGGCCGAGGCCCGGGAGCGCGGCGAGAAGGAAATTCAGAAGCTCAAGATGATGTCACCGGCCTCGGCCGAAGCCACCGTGGCGCGCAACTACATCGACTGGATGCTGGCCCTGCCCTGGGAAAGCTACAAGCGGCAGAACAAGGACATCGGCCTGGCGGAGCGCGTGCTGAACGAAGACCACTACGGGCTCGACAAGCCGAAGGAGCGCATCCTGGAGTTCCTGGCGGTGCAGAGCCTGGTGAAGGTGATGAAGGGGCCGATTCTCTGCTTCGTGGGGCCCCCCGGCGTCGGCAAAACCTCGCTGGGCAAATCCATCGCGCGGGCCACCGGGCGCGACTTCGTGCGCATTTCTCTGGGCGGCGTGCGCGACGAGGCCGAAATTCGCGGCCATCGCCGCACCTACATCGGCGCCTTGCCGGGCAAGATGCTGCAAGGCTTGAAGAAGGCGGGCTCGAGCAACCCGGTGTTCCTGCTGGACGAAGTGGACAAGATGTCGATGGATTTTCGGGGCGACCCTTCATCCGCGCTGCTCGAAGTGCTCGACCCGGAGCAGAACCACACCTTCAACGACCACTACCTGGACCTCGACTACGACCTCTCCCGGGTCATGTTCGTGTGCACGGCGAACGTGCTGTACCAGATCCCCTCGCCCCTGCAGGACCGCATGGAGATCATCCAGCTCCCGGGTTACATCGAGAGCGAAAAGCTGCACATCGCGCGCGAGTACCTGGCGCCCAAGCAGATCAAGGCGAACGGGCTGAACAAGAAGCAGATTGAATTCACCGACCAGGGCCTGCTGGAGGTGATCCGCTATCACACCCGGGAAAGCGGCGTGCGCAACCTGGAGCGCGAAATCGCCACCACCTGTCGCAAGGTGGCCCGGCGCGTGGTGGAGCGGCAAGGCGTCGATAAGGCCGATAAGTCCGGCAGGCGCGGCGCGCAGAAGGCAGGGAAGGGCGGGGAGGCCGCCGCCGCCGACCAGGCCGGGAAAGCCGCCGCGCAGAAGGCCGGCAAGGGCGACGCGGAGAATGCAGGCAAGGCCGCAGCGGAAAAGGCCGGGGCGAAGGGGCCGATTCGCATCACGCCCGCCCGCATCAAGGAGTTCCTGGGCATTCGCAAGTTCCGCCACGGCGAGGCCGAAGAGGAAGACCGGGTGGGGCTTTGCACGGGGCTCGCCTACACCGAAGTCGGCGGCGAGCTGCTGCAGACCGAGGTGGCGGTGACCACGGGGCAGGGCAAGCTGGTCGTCACCGGTCGCCTGGGCGAGGTGATGCAGGAAAGCGCCAACGCGGCCATGAGCTACGTGCGCAGCCGCTCGCGGCAACTCGGCCTGGTGCCGGGCTTTTATTCCAAGGTGGACATCCACATCCACGTGCCCGAAGGCGCCACGCCCAAGGACGGCCCTTCTGCGGGCATCACCATCGCCACCGCGGTGGCCTCGGCGCTGACCCGCGTGCCGGTGCGCGCCAGCGTGGCCATGACGGGCGAAATCACCTTGCGCGGCCGGGTGCTGCCGATCGGCGGCCTTCGCGAAAAGCTGATCGCCGCGCACCGGGGCGGCATCGACACCGTGGTGATTCCGAAGGAGAACGAAAAGGAACTGCCGGAAATACCGGACCACCTGAAAAAGGGCCTGCGCCTGGTGCCCGTCGAGCACATGGACGAGGTGCTGCAGGCCGCCTTTGCCCTGGACGACGTCTCTTCCTTCCTGAGCGCGGGAGACCACGTGGTCGAGGCGATTTTTGAAAACTCGCAAAAACCGGGCGACGACGACGCACGCCCGGGGGTGAACTGAGCAGGACTTTATCGTCAGACGGCGCCCACGCCGTCCTTGTCTCGTCCCAAATGCGGGGCGGTCGCCGCCCGAAGATGATCTGGCGCGTTTTGTGGTGGAGGCGGTGAAATCGGCGCCGATGGAGCGTTTCCATGTCAATGAGAGGGGTACGGGGTCGGCCCAGTACGATCCCCGGATGATGCTGGCGCTGCTGATCTATGGCTACGCCAACGGGGTGCGTTCGTCCCGCAAGCTGGAACGCGCAACGCATCGGGACATCGGCTTCCGCTACGTGGCGGGCGGTCGTCAGCCGGATCACGACACGTTCTGCATATTCCGGCGCAACAACCCTGAGGCGATCAGGGAGAGTGGCGCCAGGGTGCTGGAGATGGCCGTGTTGCTGCTGATGCTGCTCGCTGCGCCTTCCTGCAGTTATACGCCGCTCGTAGCGGACGCGCGGGAGAGCGTTTCGATTTACGGCCTGCGCAACGACACCATGGAGCCGGGCGTCGATTCCCTGCTGACCGACGCGCTGCTGCGCGCGTTCATGCACGGAGACGCGCTGCGTTTTGCGAAGCGCCGGGAAAGGCCGAGCTGGGTGATCGAGGGCGCGGTGGTCGAACTGGAAACGCAAAACCGCGCACTGTCGCCGCTGGCCTTCACGCTGGAATACGAACTGCGCATGCGCGTGCGCCTGGAAGTCACGCCCCCGCCCGCCCGCGCTTTGGCCGGGGCGCACAGCGCGCATGCAGATGCGACCGCGGTCGCCGGTGCGGACGCAGACGCAGCGGGTGCGGCAGGAGGTATGGGTGCAGGTGCGGATGCGCCCGGCGCAGATACGGATGCAGACGCCGGTGCGGATGCGGTGGCGCCGCCCTTCGTTTTCACGCTGGAGGAAAGCGAGCGCTACCTGGCCGGCGCGGACGTGGAAGTCACCCGCAGCAACCGGGAGGAGGCGCTGCGGCGCCTGGCCGGTGTGCTGGCCGTGCGCGCGCACGATCTGGTGTATGCGGGCGCACTGTCTGTACCGCGCCCATCAGACCCACGCCCCGAAACAACCCGCCCCGCAAACCCATCC
>CAZJXU010000394.1:0-1900 GCA_964550095.1 uncultured Spirochaetales bacterium
ATTCCCTTTCCCTCCGAGACGGGCAGCGGCATTCCCGCGCTGCGCCAGTTCAGCCAGGAGCTGCGCCTGGAGAGCCCGAAGCAGCGCTTAAGCTGGCAGGCCGGCCTGTTCTACTTTCGCGAGACCGTGGAAATGGAGGACATCAACTACGCAACGCTGGACGATCACCGGCGCGACGGCTTCGTGCGCCAGCGCCAGCGCGCGCTCGCGCACGCGGCCTTTGCTTCCGCCACCTTTGCATACACGGAGGCGCTGGAGGTACACGCGGGGCTGCGCGTTTCCGACGATAAAAAGGCGTACCGCGTGCTGCGCGTCGAAGCGCCGGGCGGCGCATCCGGCGCCGGCCCGCTCGGCCCGATCACCCGGCGTCCGAAAAGCCGGGTGTGGAGTTTCGATGCGGGGCTGCGTTACCAGCTGCGGCCCGGGCTGCAGGCCTGGCTGCGCACGGCGCGCGGCTTTCGGGCGCCGAGCATCCAGGGGCGCCTGCTCTTTTCCGATGAAGTGACCATGGCGGATACCGAGACCATCCTGTCGCTGGAAGGCGGCGTGAAGCTTCGCGCCTGGCAGCGGCGTTTGCACCTGGACCTGGCGGCCTTCGCCTTTCGCATGAGCGACCAGCAACTGACTGCGGTCGGCGGCAGTCTCAACACGAATCGCCTGGTCAACGCGGACCGCACCGACGGCCACGGCCTGGAGGCGGAGCTGCGGCTCGCGCCTTCCGCCGCGCTGCTGGTTACGGCAGCAGTCTCCTACAACCACACCCGGATCGACGACCCCGGGCTGTTCATTGCACCCTGCGCGAGGATGCTCTGCACCCTGCTCGACCCGCCCGGGCAGGCAGAGGGCACGGTCTCCATCCACGGCAACCGCCTGCCCCAGGCGCCGCGCCTGGTGGCGGACCTCTCGCTGCGTTACGCCCTGCCGCTTTCCGGCGGCTCGCAGGTGGTCTTCTTTACGGACTGGGCATTCCGCAGCCGCATCAACTTCTTTTTGTACGAGTCGGTGGAGTTTCGCGACGAGCGCCTGCTGGAAGGCGCCGTGCGCCTGGCCTGGCTGTCACCCGGGGAGCGCTTCTCCGCCGCGCTTTACGGGCGCAACATCCTGGACGACAAGTCACGCACCGGAGGCGTGGACTTCAACAACCTGGCGGGCTTTCTGAACGAGCCGCCCACCTGGGGCGTGGAACTGATGCTGAAGATGTGAAGCGGGCGACCGTATCGACGGCGGATTTGCATCCGGCAGGGGAGCGGCTAGACTTCGCCTTCCGTGGCCCGGTAGCTCAGTTGGTAGAGCACCGCACTGAAAATGCGGGCTCATCAAAAAGACGTGGCCGGACGCCGCTGCCTGGGGCGGCGGGCGGCCGTATCGACGGCGGATTTGCGTCCGGCGACGCAACAGCTAAACTTCCCTTTACGTGGCCCGGTAGCTCAGTTGGTAGAGCACCGCACTGAAAATGCGGGTGTCACCAGTTCGATTCTGGTCTGGGCCACCACGATCCTCGCGCCTGCTTTCCGCGGCCCGGTAGCTCAGTTGATAGAGCACCGCACTGAAAATGCCGGGCGCCTTATCAACGGACGTGGCGGGCCGCTGCGGCCCGCCGTATTCAGTTCGATTCTGGTCTGGGCCACCACCATCCTCGCCTGCCCTCCATGGCCCGGTAGCTCAATTGGTAGAGAGCACCGCACTGAAAATGCCGGGCGCCTTATCAACGGACGTGGCGGGCCGCTACGGCCCGCCGTATTCAGTGCGATTCTGGTCTGGGCCACCATTTTCTCGCCCAGGGCGGCGGGCGGCTCTATCGGCCACGGACCACTCAGCCGTTCCGCCCCGCCTGGCAGCCGCGCATCGGCGCTCGGTCACTATCACCATCCAGTTCGATTCTGGTCTGGGCCACCACCCT
>CAZJXU010000395.1:0-11288 GCA_964550095.1 uncultured Spirochaetales bacterium
TGTTTCGGGCGGACCAGCGGCGGATGCACGGGCAGTGGGGGCAGGTGGATGCGGGCGGCGCGGAAAGGCGGCGCGCACGGAAAGCGGCCTGCCGCGGCGGCGCGGCGGGGCCGGGGCGGCTGCGGCGTTTCGGGCGGGCCGTCGGCGGAGAGGCACGGGGGCGGTGTTTCGGGCGGACCAGCGGCGGATGCACGGGCAGTGGGGGCAGGTGGATGCGGGCGGCGCGGAAAGGCGGCGCGCACGGAAAGCGGCCTGCCGCGGCGCGAAAAGGCGGCCCGGTGGCTGTAGCGTTTCGAGAGGGCCGGCGGCGAGGCGGCGGCCTGCGGCGTCGATGGGGCGGGCGCCCGGAATTCTGGTAAAATGACGCGAGATGGGAGCGTTGCTGCCCCAGGCGGCGATACGGCAATCCGCGATACGGGCAGGCGGCGCGCAGCGGGCTCCCGCGTTCGTTGGCGTCAAGGCCGATCACAGGATTCGCATCATGGAAAAGAAAGCACTGCCGATCGGAAACGACAGCTTCCGCGAAGTCCGCGAGAGCGGCTACTACGTGGACAAGACCGCCTTTGTGAAATTGATGATCGACAAGGGCAAGCACAACTTCCTTTCCCGGCCGCGCCGCTTCGGGAAGAGCCTGCTCGTCGATACCCTGCAGGAGCTGTTCGAGGGGAATGAGGATCTGTTCGAGGGGCTTTACATCCACGACAAGTGGGACTGGGGTGTGAAATACCCTGTGCTGCGTTTCAACTTCACGAAAGGGACGTATAAAATTCCGGGATATCTGGAGCGCAACCTCGCTGGGCAGCTCGCCGCCTTGGAGCGAAGGTGGAAGATGGAATCCGACATCCCCGATGCACCGGACCGCTTCGCCTACCTGATCGAAAGACTCGTCAAGGAAACAGGACAGCAAGTCGTCATCCTGGTGGACGAATACGACAAACCTATCTTCGATGCGATGGGGACGACCGGGACAGAGGATGTCGCGCACGACAACCGCGAGACCCTGCGCGGCTTTTACAGCACCATCAAAGAGTGCAACAAGAACATCCGCTTCAGCTTCCTGACCGGGGTGAGCAAGTTCGCCCATGCAGGAATCTTCTCGGGACTCAACAATCTGATCGACATCACGCTGGAGCCGGAGTTCTCGTCGATTTGCGGCTACACGGAGGCCGACCTCGATGCCGTGTTCGCATCGGAACTCGCGAAGTTTGACCGCGGGAAGATTAAAAAGTGGTATAACGGCTACAGTTGGCTTTCCGAGGAAAAGGTGTACAACCCTTTCAGCATCTTGCAATTGTTTCGCAAGCGCAAGTTCGGATCGTGGTGGTTCGAGACCGGCACGCCGACCTTCCTGATCGAAGTGTTGAAGAAGCGCCGCACCGGCACGCTGGGTCTCACCAAGACGACCGAGAGCGGTGAACTGATGTCCTCCATCGACATCGGCAGCATCAAGACTCCCGCGCTGCTGTTCCAGAGCGGATACCTGACTATCGTCGATGAAAAGGAGAAAGGGGAAAAGACCTTCTACAAACTGGACTTCCCGAACTACGAAGTGCGCGAGGGCTTGCACGAAAAACTGATCGAAGCCCTGACGCCGGAGACCGAGGCCGAAGACCGGGGGCAGCCGGAGCGGCTCCGCGAGGCGCTGAAAACGGGAGACTTTGCCGTGGTGAAGGAGATCCTGCATGCGCATCTGGCAGGCCTTGCCCACGACTCTTACAGGAACAACCCCATCGAAGAGTACGAAGGGCACTACTCAAACCTTGTGCATACCTGCATGGGGTGGACCGGCCTCGTGGTGCGTCCGGAGGACCCGACGAACCATGGCGCCATCGACCTGACGGTGGAGGCGGGTACGCGCATTGTCATATTCGAGTTCAAGGTGCTGAGGGATAACGTGGAACCGGGCAGTGCGCTGCAGCAGATACTCGACAGGGACTACGCGGACAAGTACCGCGGTCGGGGTGTTCCGATCCACCAGATCGGGGTGGAGTTTGACCCTGACTTATCAAAAGACGTGGCCGACCGCCTTCGAATGGATATTGAGTTGGCCTGAGCGCAAGCCCAAAGGCGGTCGGCCGTATCGGCAACGGAACACTCGCCATCCCTCATGTTGCCTCCGCCTTCGCCGGGAGGTAGAGTTGGAAACAAGAAGACAGGAACATCAAGAACTTCGATATCGAGACGATTCAGCCTACGGACTAACGCCCGCCCCCGGGCGGCGACACAAGGGGGTCTGGCGGCAGCGAGCGGTCGCGACTGCGAGGGCCTGCTGCGGGTGGATGCAGCGGTGGCGGCAGCGGGCGACCGCGGGCGACCGCGGGCGGCGCGGGGGAGGGCCGTTCGTTGACAAGGCAGCCACACGGGATTCTGGTAAAGTGGTGTGCAGGGTCTGATTTGCCCGGAGGCTTCGACCAGGGCCGGCGCCAGGGGGCCTCGGTCGCCCGCGGCGATATGACCGACCGCGGTCGTTGCCGGGAGGCTCCGAATCGTCCAGCATGCATGGAACGCATACAGGGGTTGACAAAGGCGGTGGTCTTGCTTGAAAATAGGTCCACAGGGCCCGGTCGGCAACACGCCACCGCCCCCGAACTCCGAAACAGGAGGCCACAGGCTTGAACGAGCAGGGAGCATCAACATGAGCCGACCGGTGGCAATTGATCTCTTTTCCGGCGCCGGGGGGATGAGTCTCGGCTTCGAACAAGCCGGCTTCGATGTCGCGGCGGCCGTGGAGTTGGACCCGGTCCATGCCTCTGTGCACAAGTTTAATTATCCGAACTGTACAGTGTTTCCGAAGTCCGTCGTCGGGCTGAGCGGTTCGCATATTCGAGCCAAAGCCGGGATTGGCAAAGGTTCGGTTGCCGTAGTGATCGGAGGCGCACCGTGCCAAGGCTTCTCGATGATGGGTAAACGCGCTCTGGACGATCCTCGAAACAAGCTCGTCAGAGAGTTCGTTCGCCTCGTTGCAGAGCTGGACGCCGAGTACTTTGTATTCGAGAATGTAAAGGGGCTGACGCTCGGAAAACACCGTACTTTTCTCGAAGACATTATAGATGCCTTCAGGGCCGTCGGTTATCTTGTAAAGAAAGACTGGCGTGTGATCAATGCGGCCTGGTACGGTGTACCCCAGCATCGAGAACGTCTGATCCTCCTGGGGGCAAAACAAGGCAAGGAACTGCCGCAGTACCCCGAGCAAAGAACCCAGGCCGCCGGATCGACCGGCGCGCTTTTTCCGAGCGGCCCCGGTTGTCGAGATGCTATCGGAGACATTCCCGATGCCGAAATTTACCGTGAGTTGTTGGTTGGCGATTCGGTCAATGTCGATACTTGGGGAAAACCTTCGGGTTATGCACGGATGATGCATTGTCGGAGCGATGATTCGTGGGGCTTCGGATACGTTCGCAATTGGGATCCTGCCGTGTTGACCTCGAGTAGTCGAACGGATCATACGCCGATCTCCAGGCGCCGTTTTTCAGAAACAGAGCCGGGAACCGTAGAACCGATTTCCCGGTTCTACAGGCTCCACCCCGAAGGCGTTTCGAATACCTTGCGCGCGGGTACCGATTCTGCGCGAGGAGCATTTACGAGCCCGCGACCGATTCACTACGAATTTGCACGTTGTGTAACGGTCAGAGAAATGGCGCGTTTGCATGGTTTCCCGGATTGGTTCCGGTTCAACGGAACCAAGTGGCATGGGGCGCGCCAGGTCGGCAATGCGGTGCCTCCCCCCATGGCAAGGGCGATCGCCGACGAGGTAATGAAGGTCATGGGCATCGCACCCACATCACCGGGAGTCACCATGGATTTGGGCGACCCGGCGCTTCTGTCGATGGACATGGCGCACGCTGCTGAGTATTGGGACGTGCCCGTCCTGATAGGTCGCAGAAACTTGAAGAGCCAGGCAAAGAAACGGCGGCAAATCGATATTGAGATCGAGAGACTTGCCGGCATAGGAGGGGTTGCCCGTGCCTAAAAAAGATAAACCGCAGAACCGATACAAGGCGTTGTTGGAGTCGGTATTTCTCTCAAAGTATAAAGAGGGCGATGTGTCCGTTGATTTCGAAAGAGATGACCTCGTCAAGGCGGCGAAATAGTCAATGAACGACATTACGAACTGGTACGCTTTGATCAGATATCAAAGGCCGACATGAAAAGTTACAGTGACCGATCACAAAGAGACGCATCGTGACCGCAGGGGCGGCGCGGGGCGCAGGGGGGCGAGCACCATGACACAGGCAAAGAAGGGCGAGCCGGGCGGAGGGGCGCGGGTGCGCACGGCGCGCTTCGCCATCGGGCAACTGGTGCGGCATCGCAAGCATCCCTTTCGGGGCGTCATCTTCGATGTGGATCCGACCTTTTCCAACACCGAGGAATGGTGGCTCGCCATCCCCGAGGCCATGCGCCCGGCCAGGGACCAGCCCTTCTACCACCTGCTCGCCGAGAACAGCGAGAGCTGTTACATCGCCTATGTCAGCGAGCAGAACCTGCTTCCCGATGTGAGCGGCAGGCCGGTGCGCCACCCACAGGTGAAGCAGCTTTTCCGCGCGCTGAGCGGCGACCGTTACGAAATCCGCGAACCCTTTTTGCTGCACTGAGCGGGCGCAGACCATGCAGCACTTTGAAATGGAAGCGCGCGAGGCGATACGCGACCTAGCGGCGCGCTACAACCAGTACGGCGACGCGGGCCGCATCGACGCGCTGCTGGCGCTGTTCTGCGAAGACGCGGTGCTGGAGATTGCGCTGCGAATCGGGAACGGCAGGGCCGGCGGCGAAAACAGGACCAGCGGCGACGATGCGGACACGCTCGGCAACAGGAGCGACAACGGCGAGGCGGACGCCCGTAGCGGGGCGCCCGGCGCCTCCGCTGCTAAAACAAGCCTGCGCTACGCGGGCAAGGAGCGCATCCGCGCGCTGTTCACGGAATCCCGCAGCGAAGCAGGCGCGGGCGGGCGGGCGCAAACGCTGCGGCACTTCATCGCAACCCATCTGGTGGATGTCGAAAGCGAGCACGCGGCCTCGGGGCGCTGCTACTACGCGGTGCTCGGTGAACAGGGCATCGACCACTTCGGCCGCTACCAGGACCGCTACCGGCGCACGGCAGAGGGCTGGCGCTTTGCGGCCAGGAAGGTGTACGTGGATGTGGCGCGGGCGGGGGGCTACGCCGAGCGGAACATGGAGCGACTTTTTCGGAACGGCTGAGCGGCGCGGGGGCTGGATATTCCGTCCGGGCGAATGGACGTCCTGTCCGATATCCGCCCGGAATGGCCCCTGAGGGCCTTCTGCTGCGCTTTCCCGGCGTCAGGGCCCCTTCCGGGGCCTTCCGGGGCGGGGCGGCCCGTCCGCCATAAAATTTCCCGATATTGAATTTTTAAGCGCATTTTGCCGCCGGGCGCACTACACTCCCCCGGCGTGACGCACACCTGCTGTATCATTCGCACCATTCCGAAAAGGGGAACTTCCATGCGCCTTCTGAGAACCATGTCGGCCCTCGCCATCACGGCGGGCGCCGGCCTCCTGCTCACGGCGGGCTCCGCCGGCGGGCAGGGCGACGCACCCGACGCACTCGAAGGGATCTACCAGGTCCGGAGCGAAGTGCACGGCGCCGCCCGCATTTCGCAACAGAAGATCGACAAGCTGGTCGATCAGACCCAGAGCCTGCTGCAGCAGTACCGCACCGAGGTCGAACAGGTGGAGGCGCTGCGCATCTACAACGCGCAACTGGAAAAGCTGATCGAGGCGCAACAGGCGGAGAAGGTCAAGATCCGGCGCGAGATCGACAGCGTCACCATCATCGAGCGCAGCATCTGGCCGCTGATGCAGCGCATGACGGACATGCTGGGCCGGGTGGTCGAGGCGGACATCCCCTTCCTGCTGGATGAGCGGCAGGACCGCGTGGACAACCTGGGCGACCTGCTGACGCGCAGCGATGTCACGGTGGGGGAAAAGTACCGCCTGCTGATCGAGGCCTACGCCGTGGAGAACAGCTACGGCCACACCATCGAGGCCTACCAGGGCGAGCTCATGGTGGCCGGCGAGCTGCGCGATGTGGACTTCCTGCGCATCGGGCGCGTGGGCCTCTACTACCAGACGCCGGACGGCGACCGCTCGGGAGCCTTCGATGTCGAGAGCGGCGAGTGGATGGAAATCGACTCCGGCTACGCCGGCGCCATCCGCCAGGGTCTGAAGGTGGCCCGCCGGCAGGCGCCGCCCAACCTGTTGCTGCTGCCGATCCAGGCCGCCGCGGCGGCGGGAGCGGCACAATGAGGCGCTCCATCATCCTTGCCATTGCCGCCCTGCCCTGCGCAGCCCTGCTGCTGCTCGCGAGCGTTGGCGCCTTCGCCCAGCAGCCGCCGAAGAGCCTGGACCAGCTCCTGGAAGAAGTGCGCGTGGGGCGCAGCGCGGAAACCGCGGAGAACCAGCGGCGCGAGCGCGAGTTTCGGCAGAAGAAGAACCAGCAGCAGACGCTGCTGAACAACATGCGCGCCGAGCGCAGGCGCCAGGAAGCGCGCAGCGAGCAGCTCGAAAAAACCTTCCAGGAAAACGAGCGCGAGCTGGCGCGCCTGGAAGACCAGCTCACCGAGCGCCTCGGTTCGCTGGGCGAACTGTTCGGCGTGGTGCGCCAGGTGGCCGGCGAAACTTTGGAGGTGGTGGGCAACTCCATGGTCAGCGCCCAGCACCCCGGGCGCGAAGCGCAGCTGCGCGAGCTGGCCAGCAGCCGCGACCTGCCCAGCATCGAGCAGCTCGAAGCGCTCTGGTACACGCTGCAGCAGGAGATCACCGAGTCGGGCAAAATCGTGCGCTTCCGGACTCCGGTCACCCTCACCGACGGTACCCGGGAAGAGCGCGAAGTGGCCCGCATCGGCGTGTTCACCGCCATTTCGGAGGGCGAGTTCCTGCAGTACGGCGGCGGGCGCCTCGAGGTGATCGGGCGCCAGCCCGGCGGGCAGCTGCTGCGCGCCGCGGGCGACTTCGAAGACACGGAGAGCGGCCGGGTGGAAGCGCCGATCGACCCCTCCAAGGGGACCATCCTCAGCCTGCTGGTGCAGGCGCCCAGCGCCGGTGAAACCGTCGAGCAGGGCGGAGGCGTGGGCTACATCATCATCCTGATCGGCATCTTCGGCGTGATCGTTTCGCTGTGGCGCTTCTGGACGCTGTACCAGACCACGGGCCGGGTGAACGCCCAGGTGGGCGCCTCCGAAATCAGCGAGGACAACCCGCTGGGCCGCGTCATGAAGGTATACGAAGACAACCGCAGCGCCGACGTGGAAACCCTGGAACTCAAGCTGGACGAGGCCATCCTGCGCGAGGTGCCGAGGCTGGAGGCCTGGCTGCCCACCATCAAGGTGTTCGCGGCCATCGCCCCGCTGCTCGGCCTGCTGGGCACCGTCACCGGCATGATCGAGACCTTCCAGATGATCACGCTCTTCGGCACCGGCGATCCGAAGCTGATGGCGGGCGGCATCTCCGAGGCCCTGGTCACCACCATGCTGGGGCTGATCGTGGCGATACCGCTCACCTTCCTGCACGCTGTGGTGCAAGGCCGAAGCAAGAGCATCACCGAGGTGCTGGAAGAGCAGAGCGCCGGCATGGTGGCGCGGCGCGCGGAGGCGGCGGCCTGATCATGCTCGAACCCTGGTACGCGGTCGAATCCTTCATCGAACGGGGCGGCGATGTGCTCTACGTCCTGGCGGTGGTGGTGTTCGTCATGTGGACCCTGATCATCGAGCGCATCTGGTACCTGGCGACGGACCACCGGGAGCAGGTGGCTGCGGTCAAGGCCGAGTGGGCGGAGCGCAAGGACACCCGTTCCTGGCACGCCCACCAGGTGCGCCGCGCGCTGATTTCCGAAGTGGGCGCCGGGCTGAACTCGGGCCTGCCGCTGCTGCAGGCCTGCGTCGGCCTGTGCACGCTGATCGGCCTCCTGGGTACCGTCTCGGGCATGGTGACGGTTTTCGATACCATGGCCACCACGGGCAGTTCCAGCGCGCGCATGATGGCGGACGGCGTCTCCAAGGCCACCATCCCCACCATGTCGGGCATGGTGGCCGCCCTCTCCGGCCTGTACCTGAGCAGTTGGCTGCAAGGCAAAAGCAAACAGGAGGTCGAAGCCCTGGCGGACGAGCTCACGCAGCACGAGTAACCGGGGCGGCGCCAGGCAAACACCCCGGCACGAGGTTCTAGCAACATGGCCAGAAGACACCGAAAAAGCGAGCAGGCGGAAGCCGAGATCAACATAACGCCGATGATGGACGTGGTGTTCATCCTGTTGATCTTCTTCATCGTGACGGCATCCTTCGTCAAGGAGGCCGGCATCGACGTCGCCAAGCCGAACGCGGAGACCGCCGAGCAGAAAGAGCGGGCCAACATCCTGATCGCCATCGACAAGAACAACCAGGTGTGGATCAACCGGCGCCGCATCGACATCCGGGCGGTGACGGTGAACGTGCAGCGTCTGCTGGCGGAAAACCCTCAGAGTTCGGTGGTGATACAGGCGGACGAAAAGAGCGAGAACGGCACTTTCGTCAAGGTCATGGACAACACCAAGCTGGCGGGCGTGCAGAACATCGCGATCGCCGCGAAACCGATCCGGTGAACACGGTGAGCGCGGGCCCCAGCGCCGGGCGAGGCGGGGGAAACGGGATGTTCGCGGCCCTTTCCGAACAGGCCGCCCCGCTGCTGCAGCACCGGCTGGCGACGGCGGCGCTGCTGGCTGTCCTGGTCACCTTCGCGCTCTTCTACCTGATGCACGCGCTGAGCTTTCTGCGCGCGGAGTTCAAGCAGACCGACTTCAAGACCGTCAACATCAACTTCGTGCGCGACGACGAAGATTCCGAGGCCCGCAGCAAGGACCGCAAGCTGCCGCAAAAGGTGAAGAAGGCGGCGCCCCCGCCGCCGCCCGCCATTAACCTGGCGGCCAACCGCCCCAACCTGGACACCGGCGGACCTGTGATCGGCATCCCGGCCAACCAGCTCGCAGGCTTCGGCCTGGGCGCGCTCTCGGACATGGACGCCGTGCCCCTGGTGCGCATCGAGCCGGAGTACCCGAGGCGCGCCGCGCAGCTCGGGCTGAAGGGCTGGGTGCACCTGCGCTTCACGGTCACCACCGTCGGAACCACCAAGGACGTGATGGTGGTGGACTCCGAGCCGCCGCGCACCTTCGACCGCTCCGCGATGCGCGCCGTGCAGAAGTTCAAGTACCGCCCAAAGGTGGTGGACGGAAGGCCCGTAGAGCAATACGGGGTCGAGATCGTCATCACCTTCGACGGCGTGGTGGAGGAATAAAGGCCATGCGCTCCCTGGTACGCGCCGCGTTCGCCCTCCTGCTGGGCTTTGCGCTGCTGGGCGCGACGAGCGACGCCCTGTACGCGCAGCGGGGGGAGCCGAAGCGCAAGCCCCCGAAGACCAAGCGCATTGAGGCGCTCGGCAAGCGCGTGTTCACGCTGCTGAACAAGGCCAACGAGGCGCTGCAGGCGGAAGACTACGAAACCGCCGAAAAGCGCCTGACCGACCTTCTGGACCCCCGGCAAAAGCTGAACTCGCACGAAGAATCGATGGTGCACCAGACCTTCGGCCACCTGTATTCCTCGCAGGAGCGCTACCAGGAGGCCATCGTCTCCTTCGAGAAGGCGCTGGATGCGGACGGGCTTTCCGATTCCGCCAAGCTCAACACGCAGTACTACGTGGGCCAGCTTCACATGCTTTTGGAAAACTACGACCGGGGCATCGCCATTTTGACGGAATGGTTCGAGCAGGCAGAGAACCCTGCAGCCGACGCCTACATGCTGATGGCCAACGCCCACGCCCAGCGCGCCGCGGCGGCGCCGGATTCCGAAGAGCGGCGCCATTACCAGGAAGCCTGGAAGTGGGCCCGGCAGGGGCTCGAAAAAATGGTCGAGCCCCGGGAGCCGTGGATGCGGCTCGGCTCGCAGCTCAGCCTGGCGCTCGGCAACTGGAAGACCGCCCTGTACTGGCTGGAGGGCCTGGTGCGCAACTGGCCCAAGGAAAACTACCTGAAGCAGCTCACTGCAGTGCACGGCCAGCTCGAAAACGCGGACAAGGCGCTGGTCGCCATGGAGATTGCGCAGCTCGAAGACTACCTGGACGAGAGCCGCGAGATCGTGCGGCTAAGCCAGCTCTACCTGTACAACGAGGTGCCCTACAAGGCCGCGGTGCTGATGCAGACCAACATGGATTCGGAAGTGGTCGAAGAGAACAAGGAAAACTACGAGCTGCTGGCCAATGCCTGGACCATGGCGCGGCACTACGACAGGGCGCTCGGCCCGCTGCGCGAGGCTGCATCGCGCTCGGACGACGGCAGGCTGTGGGTGCGGCTCGGCAGGCTGCACCTGGACGACGAGCGCTGGAAGGACGCCGCGAACGCGATTCGCAAGGGTCTCGACAAGGGCGACCTGAAAAATGAAGGCGAGGCATGGCTGCTGCTCGGCATCGCCGAGTTCCAGCGGGGCCGCTTTATAGAAGCGCGCAAGTCCTTCACGCGGGCCTCCAAGGACCCGAAGACCCGGAAGTCCGGAAGGCAGTGGATCCAGGCGCTCGACGCGCGCGCCCAGTAGCACGGCGCCCGGAAAGACGCGGCGCCCGGAAAAGGCCCGGCGTCCGAAAAGATGCGGCGCCCTGAAAAACCGGGCGCCCGAAAGACACGGCCCCTGAAAAGCCCGACGCCCGAAAAGATGCGGCGCCCGTAAATAACCCGGCGCCCTGAGAGGTTCCTCCCCATGCCGATGCGCATCAGCTTCGAACTCTCCGACAAAGACCTCGCCCACCTGCGAAAGCGCATGCTGGCGAGCCGCAAGAGCGCGGGCGCGCTTGACGAAGCGGAGATCATCGGGCAGGCGCGGGGGCTTTTGAGCGCCGCCGACATCGGCGCCGCGCCGCGCTTCATCCGGGACCGCATCCAGCGCCTGGGCACGCTTATCGACATGATCGAAGATGCGGACTTCGGCCTGTCGGGGGCGGACCGCAAGCGCGTGCTGCAGGCCCTCTCCTACTTCGCGGAGCCGCACGACGTGATTCCGGATTCCGTGCCCGGCATCGGCTTTCTCGATGACGCGATCCTGGCAGAGCTGGTGATCCTGGAGACCCGCCACGAAATCGAGGCCTACCGGGATTTCCGCATCTTCCTTGCACGGGAGCGCAAAACCCACCGGGGCGTCACCCGGCAGGACTACCTGCAGGCGCGCAGGAAGCAGCTTCACCAGCGCATGCGCAGGCGGCGGCAACGGGTGCGCCGGCTCTAAGCTCCGGCCGGCGACCGACCGAGACCGACGGGGGGC
>CAZJXU010000396.1:0-5215 GCA_964550095.1 uncultured Spirochaetales bacterium
TCCACGATCAACTTCTCATACGCATCCACCGCCCGGTCTGCCGAGAAGAAAGCCGCCCTTCGCATCAGCATCTCTTTGTCCGGGGGATTGTCGAGCACCCGCCCCATCGCATCGGCGAGCGCAACATGATCCCCGACCGGAACCAGCGGGCCGAAGCGACCGCCTTCCAGGATCTCGGAGGGCCCGTAGGGACAGTCGGTGCTGACAACGGGGCAGCCGCAGGCGAGCGCCTCGATCAGCACGTTGCCCAGCCCCTCGTGTTTTGAAGAAAGAACAAACAGGGCAGCTCGTGACATGTAGGCGAAAGGATTGGGCGCCCACCCCGGCAACGACACCTTGCCTTCCATGTCCAGCGAGCGGACGCACTGCTCGATGGCCTTTCGGCGCCTCTTGCCCTCGCCGAGTATGACCAGGCGCAATTCCCGGTGTTTCACGAGTTCGTGAAAGGCTCGAAGCAGGGTCGGGTAATCCTTGACATGGTGCAGCCTGCCGACGGCAAGCACGACGGGCGGCCCGCCATCCCTCATCCAGGGATGTTCCGGCGCTTCCCGCTTCAGCGCGTCCAGTTCGGGTGTGACCACGGGGTTGTAGATGGTGGAGACTTTGCCGGGGGAGACGCCGGTCACGTCCAGTACCTCGCTTCGAATGCCGTTCGACACCGCGACCACGTGGGCGCTGTATTGCAGAAGGCGGCGATACCGGGTCGTGTTTCTCCAGTCCGCGGAGTCGCTGAGCGTTCCATGGAAGATGGGGATCACGGGTGGAGATTCCGGGAGCAGGCGCGTCGCCCAGAGCGTCGCTATGGTGCACCTGGCGAGCGAAGGAAGAATGCAGTCGGGTTTTTCACTCGATAGATAGGATGCAACAAAGCGGGCGCGTTTCAGCCAGCGCATTCCCGGCAGCGCCAGGAGCTTTACGCCCAGAGTGTCTTCAGGGCGCCCGTCGTCCCGGGGCCGTGCACGAAAGCTCCATTGCAAGGCGCCGGCAAGACGCATGTAGTCCTTCGGCCAGGACGCAGCCTGAACCCTCGGCGCCAGCGAAATGCAACGGTCGAGATGGTGTGTGGAAACTTCCCGTGTTTTTTCATCCGGTTTTCTGTTCAGAACGAACAGGCGTACGCCCGGAGGGACTTCGTCCGGGTAGTGGATCCGGGATCGCAAGAAAAGAAAGTCCACCTCGTGACCGCGGGCAATCAGCCCCCTCGCCACCTGGAGGCACACGCGTTCGGCGCCGCCTCCGCTCATATCCGTAATGAAAAACGCCACGCGCACTTTTCCGTTCCTCCATGCCACCGCAGGTGCACCGTTCACCGGTCGTATCGGCGCCGGTGCGGGCGCGGACCGGGCTTCCCCGTAGCCCGGGAGCCGGTTCGGGGGAATATACACACCTTTGGCGCCGGCTTGGCCCCCGGAAGCAGCGTCCGGGCGGAATGATGCTCCGAAACGGCAGGGGGCAGGGCCGACCGGCGGCGAGACGCATGCGGTGGTCCATATCGTGCATGAAATCGGATATACTCCCCGCTCCGACACACGCTGCGGAGCAACGCGGGAGCACGGATATGCCGCGTGGCCCGGCGTGGCGCGTGGCGGTCAAAAGGAGAAGAGCAGATGGAGTCGGGTGAAAAGGTGAAGCTGGCAGTGGCGCTGACCGCGATGAACAACATGCGCACCCTGCCCGAGGTCTTCGACTCCATCGAGGGGCTCGCAGAGCGCATGGTGATGATCGACTCGGGATCGACGGACGGCAGCAGGGAACTCGCCGAGGCCCGGGGCTGCACGGTCATCCATCGCGATTACCCGGGCCCGGCGCCGCAGGTGCGCTTTGCCTGCGAGCAGGCGCAGCCGGCGAGCTGGATCCTGTGGCTGGATTCGGACGAAATTCTGGACGCGGAGCTGCGCGCCGCCATCGAGCAGGTGCTTCAGGACGACGACCCCGGCGTTTCGGGGTACATGATCAACCGCAAGCTCCGTTACCAGGGTGCCCTGCTCGACCATATACTGCAGCCCGAATGGAGGCTGCGCCTGTTCCGGCCCGAGCACACGCAGATTGTCGGCAAGTACGAACGCTTTCATTCCAAGGCAGAGAGCAGCGGCCCCGTGTTGAAGCTGCCCGGCTTCTGCATACACGACTCCTACATCGACCTGGAAGACGCACTCGCGCGCGGCCGCGGCTACGGGCGGCGCGTGGCAGGCCTCGACCGGCGCGGTCGCTGGAGGGACCTGGCCGGCTGCATTTTCGATGTCGCGTTTCGCCACCTGCTGCGCCAGCGAGCCTGGCGGGACGGCAAGCGCGGCCTGCTATTTTTCATCATCGCGCTGATCAACAAACTCACCAAGCAGGCGTATCTGGTGCAGCACCAGCTCGAAGAAGAGACAAGCGGCGATGCCGGGGATACGGCAGGCAGCGCCGACCGGCAACCGGGCACCTCCGTTGGCAAAGCAGGGCCGGCTGCGTAACCCGCAACCGCCCGCGTCTTTTCGCAAGTCAGGCGCGCTGGACGCGCACCCACTGGTAGTACGAAGAAGAGCCGGGCACGGCGCCGCCCCGGCCCTCGCTGTACACCAGGCTCGGCGCATCGTCCGCGCTCTCGATGATGCAGCGGAAGGCCTCGATTTTGCGCCCGGGGTCTTCGGGGTTGAGGCCGTGGAACACCAGCTCGACGCAGGGCTTGACCGCCAGCACGTTCAGCACCAGGGTCGCCAAGGTGAACACCTTGTTGATGCCCTCGACCGCTTCTACGGAAAAGCGCGGCACATCGACGTCGTCCAGGCTGAATGTGTATTCGAGACGCATGAGAACTCCCGTGCAGAGGCGCCGGTAAGGTCTCACACTCCCCCGGCGTCGTCAAGCGCCAGCGCCCGGAGGGGCCCGGGCTGGCCCGAAGACCTCAGGGCCGGGCAAAGGCCCGGTACTTTTCGACCACCCGACCGGCCAGGGCGTACTGCCGACCGAGATCGAAAAAACGCGAGATATAGCGATTGGCGTTGGCGCTGACTTCGCGGCACAGCGCCGGCCTGGCCAGGTAGAACCGGAACTTGTCCTCGAGGTCGGAAAAATCGTCCGCCACCTCGATGTAGTGCTGCCCGGGAACCAGACGCCCTTCCATGATCCAGGTCTCGTACCGGGGTTTCGGCATCACGCACACGGAGTTGGACGACATGATCCACTTCAGGTTGGTGGCCACGTCCACGCCCTCGACGGACAGGACGAACTTGAAGCGCAGTTGCTCGCGGATCGACAGCCGGGGCTTTGCAAACTCGGCGTAGAGCGCCTTGCCAAAGCCCCTGTTGTGGCCTGAATCGCCAACGTCGCAAAAATCGAGATGAAAGGTCTTTTTCAGAAAACTCAACCGTTGCAGCGAGCTGGCCGCCGCGCCGCGCCACACCATCATGTCCTTCTTTTTCGCAAAGGGGCGCCGGTCGGAAACAAAGGTAAAGTGCCGAATCGCATCGAGGGGCAGCAGCACCGCGTTCTGGTTCGGCCCATCGATCGGGCGGCTCTTGACAAGAGTGGGCACGGGCGGGTTTTCGGTGTTGTCGCCGAAGGTGTGGAAAAAGCGAAAGCCCGGCGGCGCTTCCGATTCCTTCAGGGCGGCGTACAGGTCGTATACGTAGCGCGTTTCATCCGACAGGGACAGGTCGCCCAGCACTACGCCTTCGGAAGCGTCGAAGGGCGCATCGAGCTTGCACCAGTAAGCGAGGCTTTCCAGTTCTTCCTGGCTGAAGCGATAACGGCGCCCGCCAAAGCGGCCCGGAAGGCCGAGCTTGCCCGCGGCGAACCGGCTCCAGAAGCGAAGATGACGTTTGAGGCTGGGAGAAATCATGCGCTTCGGCCCTGTCCGGGTGCGCCTTCGGCGAGCGTCCCGACCGGTTCGGCCTGCGGCATCGCTCCGTCCCGGCACAGCGCGCGGTACTTTTCCACCACCCGGGCCCCCAGTGCGTATTGCCGAGCCAGGTCGAAGAAACGCGAAATGTAGCGATTGGCGTTGGCGCTTATCTCGCGGCACAGCTCCGGGCGAGCCAGGTAGAACTCATATTTGTCCTCGAGGTCGGAGAAGTCATCCGCCACTTCAATGTAGTGTCGATCAGGGATCAGGCGCCCTTCCATGATCCAGGTCTCGTACCGGGGTTTCGGCATCACGCACACGGAGTTGGATGACATGATCCACTTCAGGTTGGTTGCCACGTCGGCGCCCTCAATGGACAGGACAAACTTGAAGCGCAGCTGCTCTTGGATCGACAGCCTGGACCTTTCATAATCAGCGTAACGTGCCCCAGCGCGGCCCTGTTTGGGGCCTGTATCGCCGACGTCGCAACAAGGGAGATAGAAGGTTTTTTCCAGGAAAGCCAACCGATGCGGCCTGTTGACCGCGCCGCGCCACACCACCATGTCTTTCTTTTCCTCAAAGGGAATCCGGTCGGAGACAAAAGTAGCATGCCGAATCGTGTTGAGGGGCAGCAGCACCGCGTTCTTGTTCGGCCCTTCGATCGGGCGACTCTTGACAAAAGTGGGCACAGATGGATTTTCGGTGTTATCTCCAAAATAATGAAAAAATCGGAAATCCCGCGGGGCGCCCGATTCCTTCAAGACAGAATAAAAGTCATACACGTAACCCGTGTCTTTCGACAGGGGCAGGTCGCTGAGCACCACGCCTTCGGAAACGTCGAAGGGTGCCTCTACCTTGCACCAGTAGCCCACGCTTTCCAGTTCTTCCCGGCTGAAGTCATAGCGGCGACCGCCAAAGCGGCCCGGGAGGCCGAGCCTGTCTGCGGTGAACCTGCTCCAGAAGCGAAGCTGATGTTTGAGCCTGGGCGAAATCATCATGAGGCCTGAAGTGTAGCGCGGCGCAGGCCGGGCGGTGTAAGCTCGAATCCACTGCGGATTCCAAAGCGAGGTGTGTGACATGGGCAGCAAAAACGGCGCCGAGCGCCTGGTCGAAAGCTCCCTGCAGGCCGGCATCGATGTGTGCTTCGCCAACCCGGGCACCACCGAGATGCACCTGCTGAAGGCCCTGGACGAAAACGCGCGGGTGCGCGCGGTGCTGGGCCTGTTTGAAGGGGTGTGCACCGGGGCTGCGGACGGCTACGCCCGCATGCAAGGGCGCCCCGCCGCCACCCTGCTGCATCTCGGCCCGGGCCTGGCCAACGGCATCGCCAACCTGCACAACGCGCGCCGGGCGCACACGCCCATAGTGAACTGGATTGGAGACCACGCG
>CAZJXU010000397.1:0-2012 GCA_964550095.1 uncultured Spirochaetales bacterium
AACGCTGCGCAGAATCGGCAGCTTGCAGTGCCGGTCGCGCTCGCCGCTCTGGATGAACAGCATGGGCATGACCGCGCGGAACAGCCATTCGCTTCTCAGCTCGCCCGGGTCGTCCTGCTTGTGCAGCGGGTAGCTGAGGAAGAACATGCCCTCGGCGCGCAGCCGGGAGGCCCCGGCGTGTGCGGCGATCACGCCGCCGTAATCGATGCCGCCGGCGAAAACGTGCGCGGGCGCGGACATCGGGTCTTCGCCGAGCAGGCTGATTGCGGTGCGAACGATTTGCGCGGTCAGGGCGGGGTCGTCGGGCCGGCTCTTGCGGGCGACCATGTAGGGCATGGGCAGGTTCAGCGTCAGGTACTTGCGGCGGGTCAGCAGGCGCTGCAGCGCGTCGCTTTCGGGGTCGATTTTGGCGCCATCCCGCACCATGACCACGGCGATGCGCGCGCCGGTGGGCCACCACTCGGGCGTGCCCAGCCTGCCCTTCACCGTTTTCATGCCGTGCACCGGCTGCGGCAGCGGGATTTCCAGGGGCTCGAAGCGGTCGATCGGCTCTTCGGTAATGGCCTCGGGGGTTTCCACCCGGTATTTCCTCCTGCGTGCCCGGCGGCGCGCCTGCGGTTTTTGCCGGCACGGGGCTAAGCTGTGAGAATAGCGGGGAGCGCCGCCTGGAGCGAGTGATGGAAAAGGTGCTGATTACCGGGATAGCGGGCGCGGTGGGCCGTCAACTGGCCCGGCGCATGCTCGCCGACTACGAGGTCTGCGGCGTGGACCTGCGCGGCTGGCCGAACCGCCCGGAGCGCATTCGCATCTACCCGGTGGACCCGAGGAAGCAGGGCTTCCGGGATGTCTTCCGCAACGAGCGCCCGGACGCCGTCCTGCACCTGGGTTTTGGCGCGCCCGGCGCCTCGCGCAAGATGAACCTGCACGGCGTTCAGCACCTGCTCGAGCACAGCCTGCGTTACGACGTGCGCAAGTTGGTGGCGCTTTCGGGGTGCGCGGTGTACGGCGCCTCCCCCGACAACCCCTTCTTCATGGACGAAGACCACCCGCCCGCGGGCGCCCGCGACTACCCGGAAGTGCGCGACCTTATGGAAATGGAAACCCTGGTGATGGGGTTTTTGTGGAAGGCCATGCAGGTGCGCACCTGCCTGCTTCGGCCCGTCCACGTGCTCGGCCCGCTCTCGCACTCGGCGATGTGCGCCTACCTGCGCTTCGCGCGTCCGCCGATGGTGCTCGGTTTCGACCCGGTGTTCCAGTTCCTGCACGAGGAAGACCTGGCGACGGGCGTGATGCGTGCGCTGGAGCTCGGGCTGAGCGGGGTGTACAACCTGGCCGGCGCCGGCGAGTTGCCGCTTTCCGCGGCGATCCGCGCGGTGGGCGGGCGCCCCCTGTCGATCCCCGGCCCGCTGCTGCGCGCCGCCCTTTCTGGCCCGCTGCGCCTGCGCATGGCGCCCTGGCCTGCAGCCGCCGTGGACTACCTGAAATATCCTGTCACTATCTCGGGGCGGCGCTTTGCCGAGGCCACCGGCTTCACACCGCGCTTTGAACTGCACGAAATTTTCCAGTCGCTCAGAGGCTAGACCATGATCATGGAGGAACTCGTCGAAAGGCTGCGGGCGCCCGGCGCCGCGGGGCGGGCGCTCTCGGCGCTTTCCTCGCTCGGCGCCGTGTTGAAACCTTCTGCTGTGCGCGCGCTGGAAGCCGAGCTGGAAGCGGGCCTCGGCGCGGTTCCTTCCGTGCTGAACGAGTACGGCTACGACCGCTTCGGCATGCACCCGGCCTCGGCAAAAAGCGCCCTGCTGCCTTCGGCCTGGCTGTATCGCCATTACTTTCGCGTGTCGGTGGATGGTGTAGGGCGCCTGCCGCAAGGGCGCGTGCTGCTGGCGGCCAACCACGCAGGGCAGTTGCCCTTCGATGCGGCCATGCTGGCCATGGCGCTGCTGCTCGACGCAAGGCCGCCGCGCCTGCTGCGCGGCATGGGCGAGTACTGGATGGCGCGCCTGCCTTTCATC
>CAZJXU010000398.1:0-3945 GCA_964550095.1 uncultured Spirochaetales bacterium
TTCCCTCCCAGCAGTGCTATCGGGATCCGGATTTTCCGGAGGATTGCCTGCGGATGCTGGCCGTAAAAACGACCTGTCGGGATCGCTGGCGGCAGGTCATTAATGAAGCCGAGCGAATCCCGATTAAACACCTGCTGACCCTCCAGGAAGGCGTTTCGGAACATCAATTCCGGGAAATGAAGGAATCGGGAATTCGGCTGGTTGTTCCCGAGAGGCTCGTCGGAAGATACTTGAAGAGCATTCAGCCGGAATTGATGACCCTGCGACAGTTCATTTCCAAAGTTCGCGGCCTTCGGCGGGCGGCCCGGCCTGCCCGGGGAGGCTGACCGGGTGTTCCGGGAGCCCAGGCTGCCTTTTGGGGCCCCCGCAGTCCCGGCGGAGAAACCTTTTTGCGCCTGCGGGCACATGGTGACCGGACGCGGGACGCGGGCGGTTCCTATACTGCCGGGTGCCGGTGCCCCTCGCGCCCGGCGCCCCCGCGGCGCCCGGGCGGGCGGGGCCGGCGAACGCAGCAAAGGAGAGAGCAGGTGGATGCGACTACGTTGAAATGGATTGCCGAGCAGTTTGACAAGGCGCTGGAACGGGTGGCGGCCGGGGAAAGCTGGGAGCAGGTGCAGCCGACGCTGCAGCTACCTGCCGCCGCGCTCGAGGCCGCCCGGAAGGAAGCGGAACTCGTGATCGCTTCCGGCTCCTGCGATGAAATGATCGGCCGGCCCGGCCTCAGGGACTACCTGCAGCGCTGGTACCTGAACAGCCCGGTCAAGGAGATCGGCGACCGGCGCAGTCGGACCTGGTACCTGCACCTGTTCAACACCGAGGGCGACGATTCCGAAACCCCGCACGATCACCCCTGGTATTCGCTGGCCCTGCAGGTCAGCGGCGCCTTGCGCGAAAACATCTTCGAAACCGGGGCGCTCCCCAGGCACCGGGTCAAGGCGGTGCGGCAGGGCGCTTTGAGCCTGCGCCGCCCCGAGACCATTCACGCCATCGACGGCGGCGAGGGCCGGCCGATTACGCTCTTCGTCACCGGCACCCGCGTTCGCCACTGGTATTTCTATCCGAAGGAAAAGAACTACCAGGCGGTTCCGCACGAGGACTGGGAAGAAAAGCTGTAAGCGCCCAAGGCCCGCGAAGGGAACGCGCGCAGCTCTCTAAAGGGAACGCGCTTGGCCTGCGACGGAAACGCCCCCGGCCAGCGAAAGGGAACGCGCTCTCAGTTCGTAAAGGGATGCGTTCTCTCAGCTCGTGAAAGGGAACGCGCGCTTCCGGCTCGTGAAGGCAGTGCGCGCTCTTTTTTCAACTCGTGAAGGGAACGAAGCGCTTGCGCAAACGCTTCGCGATGCCGGGCGTCAGTTGTTCCTCGAAGTCGCCGAGGTCGAAGCGCAGGCCGAGCGCGCCCGCTTCGTGCTCTATCCCCGCCAGCTTGATCTCGTCTGCGAGGGGCGGCAGCGGCAGGGTGCTGCGCAGCAGGGAGGGCGCAAAGCCGGGCACGCCGAGCAGCGAGGCGCGCGTGGGCTGCAGCACGAACCAGCCATCCTGGATGTCCAGCGTGGCTTCAAACTCGCTGAGCGAAAGCCCTGCTATGCGGGTTTCGACCCGCAGCCCCTTTTTGCCCAGCACCAGGCGAAAGGGCGATTGAAAGCGCTTCAGCCAGTTGTCCACGGCCCGCTGGTCGATGCTGAACTGAACCGAGGCGCCTTCCACTTCGAGCCGGGCGGGCAGGCCCGGCTTCAGGGCCAGGCGCCTGGCTTCCAGCGTCACGCGCTTGAGCGGCAGCCGCACCAGGGTGGTCTTGTGCAGCGTGAGGCGCACGCCTTCAAAGCGGCCGAGCGCCGCGTCGAGTGCGCCGCTTTCCCAGTTCACTTCGGCGGGCTGCTTCAGGTAAGAGCGGACCAGTTCGTCGATGGCGTCCGAGCGCACGCGCAATCTCCCCATCTTCCGTCGGGGCGGCGAGCGCCCTCTTGCCTGCTACCTGATCCCGGCGGGGCGGCGTCAGCCCGCCTGCCCTTTGAGGCCTTTGAAGCCCAGCACCTGCTCCATGTCGTAGAGCCCGGGTTTTTGCGCGAGCGCCCACTCTGCAGCGCGCAGCGCGCCGCGCGCGAAGTGGTCGCGCGTGGCGGCGCGGTGCGCGATTTCGAGCCGCTCGCCGCTGCCGATGAACAGCACGCTGTGCTCGCCCGGGTTGTCGCCGCCGCGCAGCGCCTGCACGCCTATCTCGCCGGCGCGCCGCCTGGCGTCCGCGCCGCTGCGGCCGATAGCCGTGTGCGCGCCTGCATCTTGCCCGCGTCCCTCGGCCACGGTCTCGGCCAGGCGCAGCGCCGTGCCGCTCGGTGCATCCAGCTTGGCGCTGTGATGCAGCTCCACGATTTCCGCATCGAAGCCCTCGCCCAGAAGCTGCGCCGCCTCGCGCACCAGGCGGAACAGCACGTTCACCGCCACCGAGAAGTTTGCGGCGAGCACGATCGGTATCTCCCGCGCGCACTTCGCCAATGCATCCCGCTCGGCAGCGTCGAAGCCCGTGGAACCCACCGCGCAGGGCGTTCCGGCCTCGGCAGCGGCACGTACCAGCGCCAGCGAAGCGCCGGGCGTGCTGAAGTCTATCGCCGCCGCGCAGTCCCTTAGCGCAGCGGCAGGGTCGTCCCCGAGCACGACCTCGTTTTCCAGCACGCGCCCGAGTTCCGGGTGGCCGGGCGCTTCCAGCGCGGCGCCGAGCCGCAGGCGTTCGTGCCCTTCCAGCGCGGCGCGCACGCGCACTCCCATGCGCCCCAGTGCGCCGGACACCAGCACGGCCGGGCCGCTTGTGTTCCCGGCGCCCATCACAGCAGGCCAAAATCCAGCAGGGCGCGTTTCAGGTTTTTGCGCTTGCCTTCGCTTAGCGGCGTCAGCGGCAGTCGCACTTCGTCTTCGCAAAGGCCGACGAATTTCATGGCCGCCTTGACCGGTATCGGGTTGCTCTCCACGAAGAGCGCGTCGAAAATCGGCAACAGGCGGTAGTGCGCTTCACGCGCGCGCGCGATGTCCCCTTCGAAGAAGGCGCGCACCATGCCCACCACCGCTTCGGGTACCAGATTGGAGCTGGTGGAAATCACGCCCGCGCCTCCCAGGGAGAGGATCGGCAGGGTCGCCCAGTCGTCGCCCGAAAGCACGCAGAAGTCATCCGGAGTCATGGCGATGCTGTGCGCTGCATGGTTCAGGTCGCCGGTGGACTCTTTCAAACCCACCACCTGTTCGATTTCGGCCAGGCGCGCCAGGGTATCGACTTCGATTTTCGAAGCGGTGCGACCCGGGATGTTGTAAACCACCAGCGGAAAGTCGCAGGCGCGCGCCACCTCGGCGTAGTGCTCCACGATGCCCTGCTGGGTGGGCTTGTTGTAGTAGGGCGAAATCATCAGCGCGCCGTCAGCGCCCGCCTGCCTGGCGCCCCGGGTCAGCCGGATGGCCTCGCGGGTGGAGTTGGAGCCCGTCCCGGCCAGCACTTTGGCGCGGCCGCCGACGGCTTCGACCACCACTTCGATCACCCGCTGGTGTTCTTCGAAGTCCAGCGTGGCCGCTTCGCCGGTGGAGCCGCAGGGCACAAGTCCGTCCACGCCGGCGGCCAGTTGACGCTCTGTCAGCTCGCGCAGCGTTTCTTCATCGACCTCGCCGTCCTGAAAGGGTGTGATCAACGCGGTGTAAACGCCCCGGAACACTGCTTAGTCCTCCAGCGGGTATTCGCCGCTGAAGACGGCGCGGGCCGGCCCGCTCATGAAGATACTGGAAGCGCCGCCCTGCCAGGCGATTTGCAACTCGCCGCCGCGCAGCGCCACGCGCAGCGCATCGTCCATAGCGCCGCGCAGGATGGAAAGCGCCGCGGCCGCGCAGGCGCCGCTGCCGCAGGCGAGGGTTTCGCCGACGCCCCGCTCGAAGGTGCGCTGGCGCAGCAGCGTGCGGCTTTGCACTTCCACG
>CAZJXU010000399.1:0-2282 GCA_964550095.1 uncultured Spirochaetales bacterium
CGTCGCGCTCCCGCCAAACTGGCGTGAAAACACCGCCTGACCGCCTCCGAAATCACCAAAATGTAGTGGGTACACCCGGCAGCGCCGGCGTAACCCTCTGTGTTATCGAATACTTTTTGTCAGCACTGTTGAAGTTGGGCATGACTCTTGCTTCCGTAATCGGTAGGACTCCACAGATCGTAGACACAACGTCTAGAATCGGTTTGGTATTGTCGACGACTGTGGAGAGCCGTCGTTTGGCTTGAGAGCAAGAGAAATCGCTTATGTTTTATCATTGTTCCCCTTCATGGCTTGAACCTGATTCGGTCATCCGTCCCGGCAATTATGGACGTATTCTTCGGGAAGTTGGAGCTGCACATCAAGCTTGGCTGCGAGAACAATTTTTAGAACTTGTCCGGATTAAGGAATATCCGGAAAAGCCATCTCGATTTTCTTGCGCTTTTGTATGCTCGTGTTTGAATTCCATGCAATTGTTCAAGGATCGTAATTGTCCTGCAGGTATAGTGTATGAAGTTGAATTAGTCTTTCCGACAGCAAAAACCCATACGACCTGCTTTAATCTCATTCAACCTTTGCCCGGCGTTATGGAAGATATGTATGAGGTTGCCAGAAATTACTGGGAAGGATCATATTGGCCTACAATCGAAGGGTTTCCTGATTTGAAATGTGAAGAAATCTTGGTAGAAAGTAGCCTGCGCATCGTCAAGGAAATTCAGAGGGGCGCCTCAAGTCTTGACTAGGGAAGATCACGGCATATCGCCAATGCAGCAATGCGGACACGCATCGAAGGGGCATGCCGGGAGGCCGGCTACGAACCGCCGGTGATTTGTACGCCAAGCGAACTACTGGGGAATGACGATGGCGACAACCCGACCTGACCCGATAATCGCAGAAGTCCGGGCGGTGCGTGACGCGCATGCAGCCCGTTTCAATTACGATGTGAAGGCTATTTTCGAGGATATTCGCGCGAAGCAGGAGGCTTCGGAACGAGATTATGTGTCCTATCCTCCCCGTCGTGTCATGGCGGAAGCTCCGAACGGGAAGTGATGGCGTCTGGAATGCCGCCAGCGGGATCGAACAGAGCCGGCAGCGCTCCCCACTTTCGTCGCCCCGGACCCCGATCCGGGGCCCATCCACAACCGTTTCAGCAGGTGGAAAGGCCGGAAGAGAGATCGGCCTTCCGATTTCGCATAATATGAACAAATTCTGATATTTATGAATTTTGTTCCCTGTATGGGCTTGACATCTGGCGGAGTGTGGTATGATGGTCCCCAGGGAAGTGGACTCCGGAGCCGCCTTCCCGGGTGCCGCACGGCCGGGCGGTGCCATTTTTGAAAACCCGTGAGAAGCCGACGGGAGAAGTGCGCCCTCTGTCTCGCGCGCGCAATCAGGCGTGCGAACCGCGCCGGCGCCGACACGCGCCCGCGCCCGCGCAGGATATGCGCGGAAAAGGGACCCGCTCCCGGCTGGAGAGAGGAGATACGATGACCGCAACCGACCCCCGCCCCGGGCTGGCGGCGATGCTGGCTGAAAGGCTCGCGCCTGCCGCCACAGCCCTTGCCGAAGCCTATGCGGAAGACATGCGCGTGGCGCCGCCGCCGGAGGACGACCACGCCTGCGCCGAACGCCACCGCGCCGCCCGCGCCCAGCTCTCGCATCTGCGCCAGGTCCTCGCCGTGCTCGACTGGGCCGCCGCGCACCTATCGGACCCGGCCCCTGTCGAGGAACCTCTGGGCGGTTTCGATAACCCGTTCGACGAGCCCGAACCCGGCAAGCCGGACTATGACGGCAGCGAAGACGAGTTCCACTATGGCGGCGAGGTCTATATCGGAAGCCAGGAAACGCCCGAGTTCAGAGCGTGGCTGGAAGACATGGAGCGCCGCTTCGGGCCGGTCCCGATCGACGACGGCCGCCCGGGCAGCCTGAACGAATGCAGCGTCAGCGGGCGGACCTTCATCGGCAAGCTGACGACGCCCGAGTTCAGGGCATGGCGCGAAAGACAGCACCGCCGCACGGAAGCCTCCATCGCCCGCTGTCTCGAACGCGCAACAAGCGCCGGCCCCGACAGGCCGAAAGCCATCCCGGAACCCCCGCCGCATGACAAAACATGACACTTCATGACATCCGGTTGGAGTGGGCCCCTGGGTTCGGACAGTTGGGCTGAGAAAGAATTGACAGGTGTGAGGGCACAGGAAGGATCGAGCCCGTGACAGCCGCCTGTTCGCCGCCGGCGTCAGGGCGTAAGGTCCGGAACGGGCGGCGAACAGGCGGCTGTCACGGGC
>CAZJXU010000400.1:0-4808 GCA_964550095.1 uncultured Spirochaetales bacterium
TTCGTCTTCTACGTGCATGCCCACCGCTATGTGCAGCAGGGTTTGCGCGATGCGCGTCGGCAGCAGCAGGGGGTTTTCCAGGCCCGTGCCGATGCCGCCGGCCAGGGTGTTGGTGATGCCGCCCCAGCGCCGCACGCGAGCATCGCCCAGGTTTTTGCGGGCCAGCAGCAGGGGATCGCTTGCGGCTTCCATTTCCAGGCGCGCGCGCAGCCCGGCGGGAAGGTCGCCCCGTTCCAGCAGCGCGGTGGTCCCCCGGCGCCGCGCTTCGGGGTTTTGCTGCAGCGCGTTTTCGGCGTCCAGCGCATAAGGCAGGAGCCTTGCGTCTTCGGCGGGGAGTTCGCGCACCCGCTGCACCTGCGCTGCGGCCCCGGCCTCGTCGTTCAGCCACAGCGCCCGGGCCAGGTCGCGCGCGGCGTGATCTGCGGCGCCGGGAAGAGCCCGGGCCTGCGCGGGCAGAGGGGCCAGCGGCTGCGCGGGGAGCGGCGCGGCGGACTTCGCGCAGGCGCTTTGCCAGGCGGCCAGGACCGCCAGCATCAGCAGCGCGAACAGGGTGACGCAGCCGCGCGCCGGGCCGGCTTTGCCGCGTCCGTCGGTACGCATGCTGCTTCCATCGATGCGCCCGCTGCTTCCGTCGGCGCGTGCGCTGCTTCCGCCTTCGTGCGCGCCGCTTCCGTCGGTGTGCACGGGTGTGCGTCGGTGATGCGAATGCGCCGGTGCGTGCTGCGGCGAACGCGGTGGCGCGTGCTGAGACCGTCGCTGCGCGCGCCGATGCGAATTCACCGACGCTTGCTGCGCCCGTCGGTGATGCGCGTGCTGCGGCGAACGCTGCGTCCGCCACCGATGCGAACGCGGCGAACGTTGCGAACACGGCGGCGCGGTGCCGTTGCGAGTCACGTTCATGTCAGGGGGAAAAGCAGTCACGATCTACCTTCAGGGTGAAAGCGAGCAGGGCTTCCAGACGCCTCGCCGCTTCCAGCTTTTCTTCGGCACCGTTCTGTGCGCGCAGACGTCCGCCGCCGCTGCGAACGCGGCGAACGCGCAGGCGCGGCGCCGCTTCGAGTCACGTTCATGTCAGGGGGAAAAGCGATCACGATCTACCTTCAGGGTGAAAGCGAGCAGGGCTTCCAGACGCCTCGCCGCTTCCAGCTTTTCTTCGGCGCCGTCTTGGTTGCTCACGGATTCGTAAATGCGCACGCTGCTCGTTACCAGCTCTTCAAAGCGCGCCGGGTCGAAACGCAGGCTCTCCGGAGGATGCAGCAGGATGTACTCGCGGGCCAGCTCCTCGTAGAAGTCGGCCAGCGCCAGCAGGTGGGCGTTGGCCGCCTTGCTCTCCCGGTGCTCGATGGCGTTCTGCTGCAGCGCGGCCAGGGCCTTGACGTCGCCGTCGGGCAGCAGGTGACGCAAATCCTTCAGCAGCCCTGCGCGCTCGGTGTGCGCGCGCTCGAGCTCGATGCGCGCGATGAATGCGTAGTGGCTGCCTGCGGCCTGCTGCTCCAGCCTTTCCATGCGCGCGCTGCGCTCGTCGAATGCGGCCAGCGCCCGCTCCCGCTCGGCTGCGTCCGGCAAACGCGCGGCCCCCGCACCGGACGGCTTGGTGAGTTTCAGCGCGGCGTCCAGTTCGTCACAGCGCGCCGCGCTCGAGAGCGCCTCTTTTTGCAGTTCGCCTTCGCGCTCTGCCGCGCTGCGGTAGGCCGCGGCCGCAAGATCGTAAGCACGCAAGCGCTCCAGCGCGCGCCCCCGGGAAAAGTGCAGCACCTCGTCCCAGATTCCCGAACGCAGGTCCGCATCAAAAGCGCGCTCCAGGTTTTCGAGACGCAGCAGCGAGGCCCGGTACACGTTGCGCCCGCTGAAGTCCCGGGCCGGCGCGTAGCGGTAGGTGTCGTCGGGCACGTGGCGACGCAGCACGCTCACCACCTCGAGCAGACTCTCGCTGGGCCGGTTCAGCGCTTCGGGCGGAGCGCCGGCGCAGGCCGACAGGCCGCAGAGGCAGAGCAGCGCCGGCAGCACCGACAACTTCGGCAGCCTCAGCAACATCGGTAGCGTCGGTAACCTCGGCCGCCTTGGCAGCGTCGGCAAACTCAGCAACACCGACAACACCGGTAACCTCGGCAACCTCAGCAACGCCGACAGCGTCGGCAATACCGACCGCACCGGAAACCTCGGTCGCGCCGACAACACCGGTAACCTCGGCAACATCGACCGCGCCGGCAAACTCAGCAACACCGACAACACCGACAACCTCGGCCACATCGACCGCGCCGGCAGCCTCGGCAACACCGACAACCCCGGCAACAGGGTGCGCACGCGCGCCCTCTAGCGCTTGCCGCCCGCGGCCACCGTGTTCAGCATTTTTTCGGTGGCGATCACGGCGGCGCCGAGCTGGTCGGAATCCACGCCCAGCGTGGTCCAGCTTTCGAGGCCGGTTTTGCTGCGCCAGGAAATGTGGGTTTCCACCAGCGCGCTGGTGCGGCCTCCGGGCGGAATGCGCACGCGGTAGTCCTCCAGCTTGGGCAGTTCGATGCCGAAGCGGCGGGCCGCCCGCTTCAGCGCGTTCATCAGGGCGTCGTAGCCGCCGTCGCCGCCGGCGCGCGCGCGCGCTTCCTCGCCCCGGTACGAAAGCACCACCTCGGCGCGCGGCGCGTCTTCCTTGCTCACGGTGACCTCGTAGTGCGAAATGCGAAGCATCTGTTCCTTCGGGGTTTTCATCACGTCGGCCACGATGAAGCGCAGGTCTTCGGGCCGCACGGTGTGCTTCTTGTCGCCCAGCTCGACGATGCGCTTCAGCACCAGCGGGCGGTACTTCTCGGGTACCTCGATGCCGATGCGGTCCAGGTTCTGCTCCAGGGAGGCCTTGCCCGAGAGCTTGCCCAGCGCGTAGCGCCGCTCCCGCGCAAAGCGCGCAGGCGCGAGGCGGCTTTCGTACAGGCCCTCCTTGGCGTCGCCGTCGGCGTGAATGCCCGCGGTCTGGGTGAACACGTCCACCCCCACCACCGGCGCGTTGGCCGAGACATCCTTGCCGCTGGAGACTTCCACCTGGCGGGAGACCCCGACCAGGCGCTTTTCGTTCACCCCGGTGCGGAAGGGGCTGTGGTCGTGCAGGGCCGCCACCACCTCGGCCAGGCGCGCGTTGCCCGCCCGCTCGCCGAGGCCGTTGACCGAGACGTGCACGCCCCGTGCGCCTGCGCCCACCGCGGCCAGGCAGTTGGCGACGGCCAGGCCGTAGTCGTTGTGGCCGTGAAACTCGAAGTGCATGTCCGGATGGCTCGCGCACATCAGGTCCACGTAGCGGGCGACATCGTGCGGCGCCTGGATGCCGAGCGTGTCGGCCAGGTACACGCGCTGCACGCGCTGCTCCATAAGCGTGCGCATCATGGCGAACACGTATTCCGGCGAATCCTTGATGCCGCTCGACCAGTCTTCCAGGTACACGCTCGCCGCAACGCGCCGCTCGTGCGCGTAGCCAAGGGTTTTTGCGACGCGCGCCCGGTGCGCCTCGGGGCTCATGCGCAGTTGCCCCAGGCAATGGCGCTCGCTGCCCTTCACCAGCAGGTTCAGCGCGCGCCCGCCGGTTTCGTGCAGCCAGTCAACAGACTTGCGGCCGTCGCAGTAGCCGAGCATTTCGATGCGGCGCAAAAAGCCTTCGCGCTTTGCCCAGCGACAGATGCGCCGCGCCGCCTCGCGTTCCCCTTCGGAGACCCGCGTGCCGGCGATTTCGATGCGATCCACGCCGACGTCTTTCAGCAGCATGCGGGCGAGCTGCAGTTTTTCGTCGGGCGTGTATGCGACTTCGGGGGTTTGTTCCCCGTCGCGCAGAGTGGTATCCATCACCTGGATGCGTTGCGGCGCCTGGTTCATGTCCTTTCCCCCTGGGCTTCGGCGATGCGGGGGCGCGGCGCACGCGGCATTGATGCAAGGCCGCGGCGCTCACGCCCGCGGCCCCGAAGCGCGTGTTGCAATCAGCGCTCCCAGGCCCCGGGCGTGCGAATGATGATTCGCGCGGCGGGTGCAGCGATGCCGATGCGGATGCAGATGCCTCCGCCGACCGATGCGCGCTGCTGCCTGGAATGGGTCATCAGGGGCGTTATGGTATCCCCGCCGGCCGGGGTGTCAATACACCGCGCGAGGCGAAACCCGTGGAGGAGGCAGGCGGCCCGGCGTATCGCTGGAGCGGGCGTCCGTGAGGCTGCGCGAGGTGGGCGCAGCAAGGCGGGGCGCGCCCTACGCCGCCTGGATACTTGGGGGCTTGACAGGGAGCATTGACTTTCGTTTTACTTTCGCGATAGCGTGCACGCGGGGCGAGCGCCCCTGGACCCGGGGAGCGACCGGCTGGTCGTGTATGCTGACAACGAGGAGGGACAACCCATGCGAAAAACTCTCATCAACGGGGCGACAGGGGGCAGTCGGCGTCGGCACGGCAGCCCGCAGCGGGCTGCCCTGTCCGTTGATACGGCGCCCGCCTTCCCGAAGGGCAGTTTCGAGATCATCTACGCGGACCCGCCCTGGGACTACAAGGGCCAGTTGCAACACGCGGGCAAGGGCAACGGGGACACGGGCGGCGCCCTGCGGCATTACCCGACCCTGACCCTGGAGCAGTTGAAGGAACTGCCCGTCCCCGAAATCGCGTCACAGGACAGCCTGCTGTTTATGTGGAGCACCAGCCCGCACCTCGACCAGGCCATTGCGCTGGGCAAGGCGTGGGGCTTCGCCTGGGCGACGGTGGCCTTCGTGTGGGACAAGGTGCGCGTCAACCCCGGCTTCTACACCATGAGCCAGTGCGAGCTGTGCCTGACCTTCAAGCGCGGCAAGAT
>CAZJXU010000401.1:0-5099 GCA_964550095.1 uncultured Spirochaetales bacterium
GGACACGAAAGCCGCGCGCTTGCCTTTGGCGAAGCGCCCACCAAAGGGCCCGAAACCCTGTGGGACGCACCCGGCATGCAGCGCATCAAGGTGCCCTACGGCGGGCTTTCGTCCGAACAACTGGAAGTGCTGGCGGACCTGGCCGAGGAATACTCCGACGAAATCCTGCACGTCACCACGCGCCAGGATTTTCAACTGCACTTCGTGCACATCGAAGACACGCCGGACCTGATGCGGCGCCTGGCGGCGGTGGGCATCACCACCCGCGAGGCATGCGGCAACTCGGTGCGCAACGTGACAGGCTGCCCGCTGGCCGGCATCTGCCACACCGAAGCCTTCGACATTTCGCCTTACGCACAGGCGCTGATGCGCTTCCTGCTGGGCCACCCCGACGTGCAGGACTTCGGCCGCAAGTTCAAGCCCGCCTTTTCCGGTTGCGAACACGAGGCCTGCGGCCTGGTGCAACTTCACGACATCGGCTACGTGGCGCGCACGCAGGAGGGAAAGCGCGGCTTCAAGGTGGTGGTGGGCGGCGGGCTGGGCGCCGTGCCGCACCAGGCAAAGGTGCTTTCGGAGTTCACGCCGGTGGAGGAGTTCCTGCTGGAGACTCAGGCCGTTGCGCGGGTGTTCGCCCGGCTGGGCGAAAAGAAAAACCGGGGCCGAGCGCGCATCAAGTTCCTGGTGGCGAAGCTGGGCATCGAAGAGTTCCGCCGCCTGGTGCGCGAGGAGATGCAGCAGGTACCCGGCGACCCGCGGCACACCGACTTCCTGGACAACCTGCCGAAAACGGATAACGCGCCGAGCCGCGAGGCTGCGCCACTGCCCGCAGGCGGTGCGCGGGACGGCGCGGACGGTGCGCGCGGTGCGAACGGTGAACACGGTGCGCACAACGGCGCGGATGACGAACACGGCGCGGACTTTGAAAACTGGCGACAGAGCAACGCCGCCTCGCAGCGCCAGGCGGGCTACTGCGCGGTAACAATCAACCTGCCGCTGGGCGACATCACTTCGCAGCAGGCGCGTGCGCTGGCCGACATCGCACGGCGCTTTGCCGGCGACAACATCCGCACCAGCGTCGAGCAGAACATTCTGCTGCGCTACATCGCGGAAGCGGACCTGCCTGACTTGTACGATGCACTCAGGCACGCGGGCCTGGCGGCGCCCGGCGCGGGCACCATCGTCGATGTGACGGCCTGCCCGGGAACCGACACCTGCAAGCTCGGCATTGCATCGAGCCGCGGTCTGGCCGGAGAGCTGCGCAGGGGCCTGGCCGCCAAGTCCGCCGGGCTGGACCAGGCCGTCAGCGACCTGCGCATCAAGATCTCCGGCTGCTTCAATAGCTGCGGCCAGCATCACATCGCGGACATCGGTTTTTACGGCAACAGCCGGGGCATCGACGGCCGGCGCGTTCCACACTTCCAGGTGGTGCTGGGCGGACAGCGCAGCGAGAACGCGGCTTCTTACGGGATGGCGATGGGTTCCGTGCCGAGCCGCAGGGCGCCGCAGGTGGTGGATGCGCTAAGCGAGGCCTACGCGCGCACGCGGGAACGCACGGAGAGCTTCCAGCAGTGGACCGCGCGGCTCGGCAAGCGCGAAGTGCGCGCGCTGATTCAGCCCTTCATGGCCGTGCCGCCCTACGCCGAAGCGCCGGAACTTTACGTGGACTGGAGCGACGCGCGCGAGTTCACCATCGGCGACCTCGGCGTCGGCGAATGCGCGGGTGAAGTGGTGTCGCTGTTCGGCATCGAGGTGATGAAGGCGGAGTCCGAAGCCTTCGACGCGCAGTGCAGCCTGGAAGAGGGCGACTTCGACGCCGGCGAAGACCACGCCTACCGCGCGATGCTGCACGCGGCGCGCGCCCTGGTGCGCACGGAGTACATCGACATCAGCGAAGACCCGGACGAAGTGGTGCGGGAGTGGAAGCGGCGCTTCTTCGACAGCGAGCGCTTCTTCGACCGCTTCGCACGCGGCAAGTTCGGCCAGTACCTGCTGGACCGCCACGCGAACCGCGCTCCTTCCGGCGAACGCGACGCTGCAGCACGGCGCATTGAAGAGGCGCAGCTTTTCATCGAGGCGGCGCACGCATGCGAAGCGCGGCTGGCGGCCGAGGCGGCGCAGCAGGCGGCCAAAGCGGATGCGGCGGCCAAGGCCGCAAAGGCCGCGGCGGCCAAGGCTGCCGGGGCGGACGCGACGGAAGGGCGCGCATGAATCCGCTGCGGCTTTCTCTGCGCTTCCCGCTGCTGCCGCCGGGTTCGGGCGCGAAGAAGGGTGGCGACGCGATGGCGGGCGCGAAAAAGGGCGACGCCGGCGCCGCTTCGCCCACGCCCGCGCCGTCGCAACCCTTCGAGGCCGAGCGGGTTTACGCCGCGGCCATCGACGTGTTCCACCGCTTCATTCAGCGCGGCATGGTGGAGGGGCTGCTGATCGACGTGGCCGACTACCAGCATGTGCCGCAAGGGCCGGGCGTGTTGCTGGTGGGGCACGACATCGACTACGGCGTCAGCGTGCGGGGCTTCCAGGTGGTGCGCAAACGTCAGAAGAACACCGGCGCGACCCGGCAGCTTCGCGATGCACTGCGCATGGGGATGGGCGCCCTCCGTGCCCTGGAAGAAGACGGGCGCCTGGGTCTGGCCTTCGACACGACGAACTTCACCGTGCAGGTGTATGACCGCGCGCAGGCGGGATCGGGCGCGCCCGCCGCGGCCTTTGCCAAGGAACTGGAAGCGGAACTGGCCGGGCCGCTGGCAGAATGGCTGGGCAAGGGCGCGACGATTACGGCGCAGGCGGAAGACGACCCGCGCGAAGCGCCGGCTTTCCGAATCGCCGCGCCCGGGCTTTCCGCCGCGGCGCCGCCCGCCGGGCTCGGCGAAGGCGGGCCGCCCGGTCAGTCGCCCTGGGACATTTCGGTGGAGGCCTTCAAGCGCCTGCGCGACACGGGCGCCGAGCTGGTGCTGATTGACGTGCGCGAGCCGGCGGAGTTTGAAACGGTGAACCTGGGCGGCATGCTGACGCCCCTGGCGACGCTGCCCGAAAAGATGAAGACCTTGCCGAAGCAGGCGCACATTGTGGTGCACTGCAAGGCGGGCGGACGCGGCGCACGGGCCGTGCAGCAACTGCGCGATGCGGGCTTCGACAATGCGTGGAACCTGGCGGGCGGCATCCTGGCCTGGAGCGAGCGCATCGACAAGACGCTGCCGCGTTACTGAGTGAACGCCGCGGGGGCGAGTGCGAACGGAGGCGAACGGGGATGGGAGCGGCAGCGGCCATGCCCCAAGCGCGCGGGCGGGGGCGAACGGGAACGGGAGCAAACGGGGGCGGGAGCAATGGCGACCCTGCCCCAGGCGCCCGGGCGGTGAAAGTTCTGCCTTTGATGCCCGGACGGTAAAGGCTCTGCCCTCGGCGATCAGGTGATGAAGGCTCTGCCCTCGGCGACCGGGCGACCGGGCGATCGGAAAGAACCCTGTCATCGGCGTCCGGCACACGGCGCCTTTCAACCGGAGATCACAGACGAATATGAAAATCAAAGAGGGCTTTACCGGCACGGTGGGCAACACGCCGCTGATCAAGCTTCGGCTCGTTTCGGAAGAGACCGGCTGCGAGATTCTCGGCAAGGCCGAGTTTCTGAACCCGGGCGGCTCCATCAAGGACCGCGCCGCCCTGAACATTGTGCTGGACGCAGAACAGGACGGCCGCCTGGCGCCCGGCGGCGTGATCGTGGAAGGGACTGCGGGCAACACCGGCATTGGCCTGGCCTGCGTGAGCAACGCGCGCGGCTACCGCACCGTCATCTTCATGCCGGACAACCAGGCGCGCGAAAAGAAGGACATGCTGCGCTTGCTGGGCGCCGAGCTGCGCTGCGTGCCCCCGGCGCCCTTCAGCGATGAGAACAACTACGTCAGGCAGGCCGCGCGTTATGCCGAAGAGCTGGCGCAAAGCGAAAGCGGGGGCGTGCTCTACGCGAACCAGTGGGACAACCTTTCCAACCGGGGTGCACACCTGAGCGGCACCGGCCCTGAAATCTGGCGGCAGACCGATGGCCAGGTGGACGGCTTTGTGTGCGCCATCGGCACCGGCGGCACGCTCTCGGGCGTTGCCGAGTACCTGAAGCACAAGAAGGCGGAAGTGCGCATCTGCGCGGCCGACCCGCTCGGTGCCTGCATGTATCACTGGATACGGGATGGCAAGCTCACGCGCACCGAGGGCGACTCCATCGCCGAGGGCATCGGCCAGGGCCGGGTGACGGGCAACGTGGAGGGCGGACTTTTCGACGACGCCTACGCGATCCCCGACGCCGAAGCGCTGCCGCTGCTATTCGACCTGCTGAAATACGAGGGGCTTTGCCTGGGCGGCTCGTCGGGCGTCAACGTGGCCGGCGCCGTGCGGCTGGCCAGGGAGCTGGGCCCCGGGCACACCATCGTCACCGTGCTGTGCGACTTCGGAACGCGCTACCTGGACAAGCTGTGGAACCCGGCGTTCCTGCAGGAAAAGGGGTTGCCGTGTCCGGATTGGATGGGGTGAGCCGGGGGTGGCAGCCGGCGTGCTTGACTGCGGGGGCGACGACGATGTGGCCGGCATGATCGGTGTGGCCCGCGGCGCAGGTGCGAGGAACGGGTTTAGTTGTCGCCGCCGAGATCGTGGGCGGCATCGTCGGGCGGCAATGTTCCGACGGATTCGATTTTGTCGAGAGGGATATGGATCACCGGGGTATCCTCTTCTCGAACCGCCAAAATTGAGACTTCCTTGTTGACACCCCAAAACCCCCACATGGGCAAAGGTGTCGGAATTGCTGAAACATAACCAACGTATTCCTTGTCATCTCCCATCGATACCTGGACAGGAGTTTTGCTCATCATGGATTCGCCGAGAAAACAAACTATCTTTTCCCCGTATTCTTCGGCTATTTTCAATCTTCTTTCAGTTATGGCCTCTTCCGATTTGAATCTATTCCAGATCCAGTAACCAGAGCCCCAGAGAGTTATTACTGCAATATCGACCATCCAGATGCGCAGAAACTCTGCATCCGTAGCCGGCAACAGGCCCTCGATGGTCAGTTCTTTACCTTGATACACCCCAAATCCGACTGCCACCACGATCATGGA
>CAZJXU010000402.1:0-6320 GCA_964550095.1 uncultured Spirochaetales bacterium
CCCCTGGCCCCACCCCCTGACATGTCACGCTGGCATCACGCTGAAAGGAGGAGCCCCTTGGCCCTGAACATTTACTACGACAAGGACATCGATCCCTCCGTCCTGGCAGGGAAAACCATCGGCATCATCGGCTACGGCAGCCAGGGGCACGCCCACGCCCTGAACCTGCGCGGTTCCGGCCACACGGTGCGGGTGGGCCTGCGCAAGGATTCGGCCTCCTGGGCCAAGGCCGAGGCTGCGGGCTTCGACGTGGCCACGCCCGCCGAGACGGCGCGCGCGTCGCAGGTGGTGATGCTGGTCGTGCCCGACGAGACGGCAGCGGCGCTCTACGCTTCGGAAATCGAGCCGGGCCTGGCCGCGGGCGATTTCCTGGCCGTGGCGCACGGCTTCAACATCCACTTCCAGGCGATTCGTCCGCCCGCCCACGTGGGAGTGTTCATGTGCGCGCCCAAGGGCCCCGGGCACACCGTGCGCGCCCACTACGAAGAGGGCAAGGGGATACCCGCGCTGGTGGCGGTGCACCAGGACCCGGGGGGAGACACCCTGAACACCGCGCTCGCCTACGCGCAGGGCATCGGCGCCGGCCGCGCGGGCATCCTGGAGACGACATTCCGGGAAGAGACCGAGACCGATCTCTTCGGCGAACAGGCTGTTCTGTGCGGCGGACTCACCGGGCTGATGTGCGCGGGCTACGAGACCCTGGTCGATGCCGGCTACGCCCCCGAGATGGCCTACTTCGAGACCATTCACGAGATGAAACTGATCGTGGATTTGATCTACGAAAACGGCATGGCCAACATGCGCTACTCGGTTTCCAACACCGCAGAGTACGGGGACTTCACGCGCGGCCCGCGCGTGATCGACGAGGGCGTGCGCGCGCGCATGAAAGAGATTTTGGGCGAGGTGCAGCGCGGCGAGTTCGCGCGCGAGTTCATTCTCGAAAACCAGTCCGGCTGTGTTTCCTTCAACGCCATGCGCCGGCGCGCGGCAGAGCACCCGCTGGAGAAGGTCGGTGCGCGCCTGCGCGACCTGATGCCGTGGCTGAAGGAAAAGACGCTGGTCGATCGCTCGAAGAACTAAAGCCGATGTCTGCGCCCCGCGCCGATGCGCCCCGCTTCGAAGAGCGCCTGACCGGGCGCATTGCCCGGGAGGGGTACCTCTTCGCCGCGCCGCTGCTGCCGGCGGCGGCGTTGCTGTACTGGCTGACCGGCGCATGGCTCGCCGCCGCGCTGCCCTGCGCGCTCGCCCTCGGCATCCTGGCCTTCTTTCGCAACCCGCAGCGCAGCGGCCCCGAAGCCGAGGAACTGGTGCTGGCGCCCGCGGACGGCCGCGTGCTCTGCGTCGAGCCCGCACAGCGCAAAGACGGCCCGGCGCTGCGCATCGGCATCTTCCTCTCCGTTTTTGATGTGCACGTGAACCGGGCGCCGGTCTCCGGCCGGGTCACCGGCATCGAACGCGCGGGCGACGCCTTCCTGGCCGCATTTCGCAAAAACGCGCCGCAACACAATGTGCGGCTCACGCTCGGCCTGGAAACCGAAAGCGGCCTGCACGTAGATGTCGTACAGATGACGGGCCTGGTGGCGCGCCGCATCGTGTGCCACCCGGCGCCCGGGCAGATGCTCGCGCGCGGAACGCGCTACGGCATGATCCGCTTCGGTTCGCGCACCGACGTGCTGCTGCCGGCGAACAGCATGCCGAAGGTGGAAAAGGGCGACCGCGTGCGCGGCGGAGTCACCGTGCTGGCCGCCTTGCCCGCCCTGCCGCAGGCGCCGCAGGAGTCACGATGAGCGACGCAACAACACACGGCATGGCGACGCCGCGCCCGGAAGCGCATGCGAACGATGCAGCGCACCCGAACGCGGCCGCACGCCCGTCCGGCCCGTCCGCTGCGGCCCCGTCCACCGCGAGCCAGTCCCCGGCCCATGCATCTCCCGAGCCCCGCGGCGCGCGTCGCCGGCGCCGGCGCGGACGCGGGCGCGGCCTGGTGGCCCTGCTGCCCGGCCTGCTCACCACGGGCAACCTGGCGACCGGCTTCTTTTCGATCACCCGCTCCGCGGAGGCGCAGTACGACATCGCCGCGTTCGGCATCCTGATCGCCGTGCTCTTCGATATCGCGGACGGCCGGGTGGCGCGCCTGGCCCGGGCCGCCAGCCGCTTCGGCGCCGCCTACGACTCGCTGGCCGACGCGATCTCCTTCGGCGTGGCGCCTGCATTCCTGGCCTACAGCGCCGGCGGGCTGGCCGCGCTGGGCTGGACCGGCTGGGTGCTGGCCCTGCTGTACGTGCTGTGCACCGCCTTGCGCCTCGCGCGCTTCGACGTGCGGCCCGGCCGCTACCGGGGGCGCTTCGACGGCCTGGCCGCCCCGGCGGCGGCCGTGATGGTGTCCTCCAGCACCTGGTTTGCGGGCTTCTTGCAGGAAAGCGGCATGGCCGTCCCCGTCTCGCCGGTGCTGGTGGGCATCGGCCTGGTGCTGCTGGCCGCCCTGATGGTGAGCGTGATCCCCTACTACAGCTTCAAGGAAATGCCGCAGCAGGTCTCCTTCCGCAGCGCGGTGCTGATGGTGTTCGCGGCGGCCTTCGTGCTGAGCGACCCGCCGCTCACCTTCTTTTTATCCAGTATTGTCTATGTTGCATCGGGGCCGGTGGCCTGGCTCTGGCGCAGGCGCACCGGGCGCACGCTGGAAGAGGCCGCGCCGCCCGCCGTGCACGATGCAACGCCGGCTACACCGGGAGGTCAGAGATGACGAAACGAAGCGACACGATACGCATTTTCGACACCACGCTGCGCGACGGCGAGCAGTCGCCGGGCTGCAGCATGAACCTCCAGGAAAAGCTCACCCTCGCCCGCCAGATCGCCAAGCTGGGCGTGGATGTGATCGAGGCGGGCTTCGCCGTGGCCAGCGAAGGCGACGCGGAATCGGTGCGCGCCATCGCCGCGGAGATCCGCGATGTCGGCATCGCCAGCCTGGCGCGCACCACGCGCGAGGACATCGAGTGCGCCGGCCGCGCCCTGGAACCCGCGGCCAGGCCGCGCATCCACACCTTCATCGCGACCAGCGACATCCACCTCACGCACAAGCTGCGCCTCGGCCGCGAGCAGGTGCTGGAAGAGGTGGACACGGCGGTGCGCCTCGCGCGCGAGTTCACAGACGACGTGGAGTTTTCGGCGGAAGACGCCACGCGCAGCGACCGGGACTACCTGGTGCAGGTGTTTCGCTGCGCCGCCGCGGCGGGCGCCACCACGCTGAACGTGCCCGACACGGTGGGCTACACCACGCCGGTGGAATACCACGACCTGATTTTGTACCTGCGCGCCAACATTCCGAACTCGGACGATCTGGTGTTCAGCCTGCACTGCCACAACGACCTCGGCCTGGCCGTCGCCAACAGCCTGGCCGCCATCCAGGCCGGCGCGCGCCAGGTGGAGTGCACCGTGAACGGCATCGGCGAGCGGGCCGGCAATACCGCCATGGAAGAGGTGGTGATGGCGCTGAAAACCCGCCCCGATCACTTCGAAGGGCTCGACACGCGCATCAACACCCGGGAGATCTACCCCACCAGCCGCCTGCTCTCTTCCATCATCGGCGTGCCGGTGCAGCCCAACAAGGCGATCGTCGGCGACAACGCCTTCGCGCACGAAGCGGGCATCCATCAGCACGGGGTGCTGCAAAAGGCGATCACCTACGAAATCATGACGCCCCAGTCGATCGGGCGGCCTTCAAACGAACTGGTGCTGGGCAAGCACTCCGGGCGGCACGCCTTCCGGGAGCGCCTGCGCGACATCGGCCACGTGCTGGAGGACGACGATTTCGAGCAGGCCTTCCGCCGTTTCAAGGATCTCGCCGACCGCAAGAAGGTGATCTACAACGAGGACATCGAGGCGCTGGTCAGCGAGAGCGTGGTGAGCGAGCAGGGGCGCTTCCGGCTGGGCGAACTCGACGTGCAGTCCGGCACCAACTGTACGCCGCGCGCCACCGTGAAACTTTCGGTGGACGGCGCCCTGCGCGAAATCTCCGCCGAGGGCGACGGCCCCATCGACGCGGCCTTCAAGGCGCTGGCCGAGCTGTGTGAGACCGAGGCGGAACTGGTCAACTACCAGGTCAAGGCCATCACCGGCGGCATGGACGCGCAGGGCGAAGTCAACGTCACCCTGCGCGCCAGGGGACGCAGCGTGATCGGCCACGGCGCACACACCGACATCATCGTCGCCAGCGCGCGCGCCTACGTGAATGCGGTCAACAAGCTGGAGTGGGCGGCGAAGCAGAAACCCAAAAGCGACCTGGGCGGCGTGTAGCCGGGCGCTCCGCGCGCCGGGCGGCGACGTTTCGGCGTGTATCCGGGCGCGGGCGGCGCAGCGAACGCGTCCCGGCCCGCCCCGCTGCGCGCCGGGCGGTCACTGAGCCGGGCGGTCACGGCGCCCCGTCCGGGCGCCCACACCCCAAACGTAAAAACGAGGACGTCAGAACATGGAAGAGGTGCTGGTACTGCCCGGCGACGGCATCGGGCCTGAAGTCACCCGTGTCGCCCGCCGGGTGCTGGAAGCGGCCGCGAAGCGCGCGGGCATCGACCTCGAGTTCCACGAGGGCCTGATCGGCGGCGCGGCCATCGAGGCATGCGATGCGCCGATTGCCGAGGAGACCCTGGCGCAGGCGAAGCGCTGCCGCGCGGTGCTGCTGGGCGCCGTGGGCGGCCCCGCCTGGGACGGGCTGCCCACCGAAAAACGCCCGGAGCGCGGCCTGCTGCGCATCCGCAGCGAGCTCGGCCTGTACGCCAACCTGCGCCCGGCCACGCCCTTTCCTGCCTTGGCCGCCGCTTCCACCCTGCGTCCCGAAGTGGTGCGGGACATCGATCTCATGGTGGTGCGCGAGCTGACCGGCGGCATCTATTTCGGCGAGCCGCGCGGCCGCATGCAGGCGCCGGCCCCTCTCTTCACGCGCCTGTTCGGTCGGCTTTCGGGCGCGCGCGCGGCCGCCGGGCCGGGCGCCCTGCGCCGCGCCTGCAACACCATGGTGTATGACGAGCGGGAAATCGCGCGCATCGCCCGGGTTGCATTCCAGGCGGCACGCGGCAGGCGTCGCCACCTGACCCACGTGCACAAGGCCAACGTGCTGGAAGTCTCCCAGCTCTGGGTGGAGGTGGTCGATGAAGTGGCGCTCGACTACCCGGACGTGCAACTGGTTCACCAACTGGTGGATTCCTGCGCCATGCTGCTGCTCTCGGACCCGGGCCGCTTCGACGTGATCGTCACCGGCAATCTCTTCGGCGACATTCTCTCCGACGAAGCGGCCATGCTGACCGGTTCGCTCGGCATGCTGCCCTCGGCCAGCCTGGGCGACGGGGGCGTCGGCCTGTACGAACCGGTGCACGGCTCGGCGCCGGACATCGCCGGCCAGGACCGCGCCAACCCGCTGGCCGCCGTGCTCTCCGTGGCGATGATGCTCGAGCACAGCTTCGAACTTCCGCACGCCGCGCAGGCGGTGCGCGATGCGGTCACCAAGGTGCTGGACGAAGGCCTGCGCACCGAAGACCTGCTGCAGGCGGGGGCGCAGACGGGCGCCGCGGAGCAGGCGCTCTCCTGCAGCGAAATGGGCGAACAGGTGCTGGGGAAGCTCGACGCGTAAGCGGGGCATGGGCGCCACAATCGGGAGGGTGTTTGGGCGGCAAATGGCTTGCCCCGCTTACGATGCCGCGTTTCAAACTCACGCTGGAGTATGACGGCGCCGACTTTGAAGGTTGGCAGCAGCAACCCGCAGGGCGGCGCACGGTGCAGGGGGTGCTGCGCGCCGCGCTGACGGAGACGGCCCGCGCGCCCGAACACCTGGTGGGCGCCGGGCGCACCGACGCGGGCGTGCATGCCGAGGGCCAGGTCGCCAGCGTGCAGCTCGAAACGCGCCTGGCCGCCGCAGAACTGATGCGCGCCCTGAACGCGCGCCTGCCGGCGGACCTCGCGGTGCGAAGCTGCGCCGAGGCCGCGGCGGACTTCGATGCACGGCGCGATGCGCGCAGCAAGCTCTACCGCTACCGGGTCTGGAACGGCGCGCTGCGTTCGCCGCTGCGCAGGCAGAGGGCCGCCTGGCTGCGCGGCGCGCTGGACCTTCCCGCCATGCAGACTGCGGCAGCCGCGCTGGTGGGTTACCACGACTTCAGCGCGCTGGCTGCCGCGGGCGGTGCGCCCGGAGACGCCCGGCGCAGGCTCACGCGCTTCGAAGCCTTCGGCGAGAGCGGCGCGGCGTTGTGCTTCGAGGTGGAAGGCGAGGGCTTTTTGCGCCACATGGTGCGCAACGCCGTCGGCACCCTGCTGCAGGTGGGGGCCGGCCGCCG
>CAZJXU010000403.1:0-8906 GCA_964550095.1 uncultured Spirochaetales bacterium
GCACATCACGCGCGAGGGTTTTGCGCAGCGTCTCGGCCGAGGCGCCCTCTTCCAGCTCGACGACCAGCTCTGCGGCGCCGGCTGCTTCGCGGATCGACCCGAACAGGCGAACGGTGACTTCCATGGGGCAAAAGCTAACGCTTGGGCGACACACTCGCTAAACTCCCCCCATGACCGGAGAAAGCGGAGAAACGCCCGCGTCGGCGGCGGCCAGGGAGCGCCTGCTGCGAGGCATCGCCACGGGCCGCGTGCATTCCGCCTACCTCTTCGCCGGCGTGGGTGAGGCGCCGCGCGATACGGCGCAGTGGTTCATGCGGGCGCTGGTGTGCTCTGCCGAGGGCGGCGAGCGGCCCTGCGAAGCCTGCGCCGAATGCAGGCGCAGCACGCCCGCGGCGGAGCCGCCTCCCATTGACGGCGCCGGCAAAAAGGGCGCGCTGCTGCGACACATCGGCAATCACCCGGGCCTCGTGTGGGTGGAGCGCGGCGCCGGCGATACGCGCGTGCGCATCGGCCAGGTGCGCGCGGTGCAGGAGGCCTTCCAGTTGCGCGGTACGCCCGGGCAGCGGCGGGCCGCCTGCATTGCCGATGCGGAGTGGCTGAACCAGCAGGCGCAAAACTCGCTGCTGCGCCTGCTGGAAGAGCCGCCCGCGCTGACCTCGGTGGTGCTGGTGAGTTCGCAGCCTTCGGGTTTGCTGGCCACGGTGCGCTCGCGCTGCAGCCGGGTGAACTTTCCGGGCCGGCGCACGCCTTCGCCCTTCGATGCCGAGGCCGGCGATGCCGCGCGCAAGACGGCGCAGCGCCTCGGCGGCATCGGCAAGCTGCGGGACCCGGAACTGCTGGACTGGGCGGAGGAGTTTCGCGGGCCGCGCGCCGCGGGCGCGCCCGCGCTCGCCGAGTGGCTGGCGAACAGCGCCGCCTGGCTGCACGCCATCACCTGCCGGGCTGCAGGGCAGGGAGAGAACACCGATTCGCTGCTGGCTGCCTGGTCCACCCTGCAAGAGGGACGCAAGATGCTGGTGCAGCGCAACGCCAACCCGCAGATGGTGGCGGAGCGGGTGCTGTTCGCCCTGCGCGACGCGCTGGCGGCGCGCTAAGGGGGCGGGACGTGGAAAACTGCTTTTCGCTGACGACGCCGATTTACTACGTGAACGGCCTGCCGCATATCGGGCACAGCTATTCCACTGTCGTGGCCGATACCGTGGCGCGTTACCACCGTCTCGCCGGGGACAGCGTGTTTTTTCAAACCGGCGCGGACGTGCACGGCGAGAAGGTGCAGGCTGCCGCCCTGGCCGCGGGCGAAGAACCCGCGCAGTACGCGGCGCGGGTTTCCGGCATCTGGCAGCAAAGCTGGGACCGGCTCGGCATTCGCTACGACCGCTTCATGCGCACCACCGATGCCGACCACCGCGCGGCGGTGGAGCGCATTGCGCAAACGATTTACGACGCCGGGCAAATTGAGTTTCGCGAATACGAGGGGCTTTACTGCGTCGGCTGCGAGCGCTTTTTGACCGAGCGCGACATTGTGGACGGGCTGTGCAGGGATCACGAGGCCGCGCCCGAGGCGCGCCGCGAGGCCAACTACTTTTTCCGGATGAGCGAGCACTTCGACTGGCTGGCGAGCGAGCTGGAAAAGCGCCCCGGGCTTATTGAACCGGCGCGCTACCGCAACGAGGTGCTGGCGATGCTGCGGGAGGGCAGCGGGCTGGAGGATCTTTGCATCTCCCGGCCCAAGGACCGGCTGGCCTGGGGCATCGAGCTGCCCTTCGACCGCAAATACGTGTGCTACGTGTGGTTCGATGCGCTGGTGAACTACCTGACGGGTTGCGGCTGGCCCGAAACGCCGGGCTGGGAGGCGCGCTGGCGGGCCTGCACGCACGTGATCGGCAAGGACATTCTGAAACCGCACGGCGTTTTCTGGCCCACCATGTTGCACGCGGCGGGCATTCCGCTGTTCCAGGGCCTGCGCGTGCACGGCCACTGGCAGGTGGACGAGCGCAAGGTGTCGAAGAGCCTCGGCAACCTGGTGGATCCCCTGGCGATGCAGGCGCGCTACGGCTTCGAGCCCTTTCGCTACTTCCTGCTGCGCGAGATGTCCTTCGGCCTGGACGGCAGCTTTGCCGAGGACGCGATGATCGAACGCGCCAATGCGCACTTGGCCAATGCGCTCGGCAACCTGCTCTCCCGCACGCTGAACATGACGGCGCGCTACTGCGAGGGGCGCGTGCCCGAGCCGGGCGCCCCCGGCCCGGAGGAGGAGGCGCTCGTTGCGGCGACGGCGGAGGCGGCAGAGGCGGTGGACCGGCATACCCGCGCCTTCGAGCTGCACCTTTCGCTGGAGGCGGTGTTTCGGCTGGTGGATGCGGCCAACCGCTACCTGGACCGGCGCGCGCCGTGGAAAGCGGCCAAGGACCCGGCACGCGCGCAGGAGGTGCGCACCACGCTCTTTAGCTGCAGCAGGGCACTGGTCGGCATCGGCCTGTTGCTGGCGCCCGCGCTGCCCGAGGCTGCAGCGCGCCTGCTGGATGCGCTCGGCGCAGGCGATGCTCTTGCGAAGGCGCGGCTGCCGCAGGATGCGACGGCCATGGAACTGCCGGCCCCCGGCACGGCGGTCAAGCAGGGCGAAGCGCTGTTTCCGCGCCTCGAACTGGTGGATGCGCCGTGAGGGCGTTTGGGTCGGGTGCTTCGGGTGCGGGCGGGGCGACGGGCGGTGGTGCTGCTGGGTCTGCTGCGGCGCACGAAGACGGGAACGGCGGCGGGAACGCGCCCGCGCCGGGTGCATCGGAAAGGCATGCTGCGGCGAACGAAGACGGGAACGGCGGCGCCGGGCATGACGGGCGGGAGCCGCGCTGGATCGACTCGCACTGCCACATAGCAGCATCGCAATTCGATGAAGACCGGGCGCAGGTGCTCGATGCCGCAAGCGCAGCGGGCGTAACAACCATGCTGGCCATCGGCTCCGGCTACGGCATCGCGCACAATCAAAAGTCCGTGGAACTGGCAGAAAGCGACCCGCGCGTGTTTGCCTCGGTCGGCGTGCACCCGCACGAGGCCTCCGAGTTGAACGAGGCGCATCGCACAAACATAGAAGCGTGGCTGAACGAAGCGCGGGTAGTGGCGGTGGGCGAATGCGGGCTCGACTACTGGTACGAGCGTTCGCCGCGCGCCGTGCAGCGCGAGGCCTTTGCCTGGCAGGTTGCCTTGGCGCGGGAGCGGGGCCTGCCCGTCTCCATCCACGTGCGGGGCAAGGACGCAGCCGCGTATGAAGAGCTGCTCGACATCTGGCGCAGCGAAGGGGATGGTGAGGTCGAGGGCGTCTTGCACTGCTACACCCACGACGAAGCCTACGCGCGGCGCGCCATCGATGCGCGGCTGTGCATTTCCTTTTCCGGAATTGTCACTTTCAAGAATGACCGGGGATTGCGCGCCGTCGCGGCGGCCCTGCCTCTGGCGCACCTGCTGGTGGAGACCGATGCGCCGCTGCTCGCGCCGGAGGGCAAGCGCGGCGCGCGCAACGAACCGGCCCACGTGGCGTTGGTCGGGGCCGTCCTCGCCGCCGCGCAGCAAAAGCCGCTTGCCGAAGTGGCGGACGCCACCCGCGAAAACACGCGGCGGCTGTTTCGGCTGGAGGCGTGAGCAGCGCGTGTTTCCGTGCGCGGCGTCGTCTGGGCCGGCCTGGACTGTGCTTATCGACGGACGGGGCGTGTTGTCCTGAAGTGAGTTCGGATGCTGCGAGTGATTTATCACCCGAACATTGACGCCCGCCGCGGTCGCGCGAAACGCCGCCGGCTACAGGCGGAAGCCGCACTCGCTGATCATGTCGCCCGTGCCGCTGATTCCGTAGTTGGGGTCGCCGTGTTCGTCGTAACTCGTGTAAGTCAGGCTGACCGGCACGGCGGGCCGGTCCGGCCGCGTCCGCGCATATTGCAAAACCGCCAGGCGGCCCTGCGGCAGGTCGCCCTGATAGAAGTCGATGGAAGGCGCCATCAGGTGGAGCTCGGTGAACTCCGTGGTGAGCCCGGCCCACAGCGTGGATTTGACCAGCAGGGCGCCGTCTTCCTGGACGACGAGTTCCATCGAACAGGGCTCGTCGGTGAGTCGGAAGCCGACCGCGAGGTTGCTCGGGTCCGGGAGCATTTTCATGCCGCTCCAGGTCCCCGACTGCCGGGGGTCGGGACGCGCAGAAGCGCCTGCATCAAAGGGCGGCGGGTCGCCACCGGGGCCCGATGTCATGGCGCCCATCGACACGATGTAAAGCGCCGCCGCCAGGGCGACAACCAAAGCCGAAACGAGCCACACGCGAGAAGTGCTGAACATGATGCATGTCCTCCCGTAGAGGGTTTAAAGCATAAGGATTTGCGCGGGATCATCAACACCCGGAATTGGATTCCTGCACACGATCAGAATCGGATTTCGGTCCCGGAGTCATCCAAGCATCGAGGTCAATCCGACGTGTAACGCCGTTACGCTGACAGCGCCGTGCGCCATTTGGGCAGGGCGTCCGTGATGACATCCTGATAGAGAGGATATACGGAAACACGGCCCAATTTATCGCGCTCCAGAAAAATCCGTGCCTCCAGCGGAACCGATTCCATGACCACGGGGCTGTGCGTCGTCAAAATGATCTGCAAATCATTACGCAGAGCGATCTGCTGAAGCTGAAACATGAGCAGTTTCAGCACGCGCGGATGCAGCCCCACTTCGATCTCGTCGATCAACACCAGTGCGTCATGTAGCCGGGCAATCTCCTGGGTGAGACGCAGAATGGCGCGTTCCCCGACAGCCAGATGAAGCTCGGAGTAGAAAGCGGCGCTTTTCTGTACAGAACGAATCAAGCGCCTTTTTCTTTCACTCTCGCTGGGCTGTTCGATGACTTCTGAATGGCGAAACAGAAGCATTTGCAGGACCAGTTCGATCTGGGCAGGAGTCAGCCGCATATCCGGAGGCGCCGAGTTCAGACGGGGCAGGCTCTGAAGGCTGCGCGCCTCGGACGGATTGCTGAAATTGCCGAGAGACCTGAAATAGACACGCCGCTCCGGCTGGCCGGCCCCTCTGCGGCAAAAATAACTGCGACTCCACCTCTTGTTGCGACCCCAGCGCATGGAGCGAAGACCCTTTGGCGTCGAGTAACTGAAGTCGATGGCGCCTTGCGGATTCTGATCTTTTCTCTCCCCGTATTTTGATTGGTGGTCTGAGAAAAATGCGGAGGGCGCAAACTCCCTGGGGCCGGTGCCGGGAGCCTTGTAAGCGCAGGCAGCGGCGAAAAGCACGCTGGATTTCCAGCCAGCGTTATCACCGGCGATCACGCTCACCGGGTAAGTGAAATTGACACGGAGCTGATCGATGCCGCGAATGCCTGACAGGTCGATGCCGTTCAGGAAACCCTGGTAACGGCGTTTTCTCCTTCGCAGTCGATCCCACAATTCGCTGGGGTTTTTGTCAAACATGACGAAGCTCCTCCATCACCCCTGGGCGCCATGCGGGTACGAACCCCGGACGGCCCCAGCGGTAAGAGTGATGGCAACGTGATAGCAGAAAGGCGCCCCCGGCGCCCCTCGTGCGCGAGAGGCGTCTGCAGGCCCGGGCCGGCGATGCAACGCGGCCCACCCGCCCCCATCTGACCCGTGGATTGAACTTGCGCGCCGGCCCCCGGCGCCGTTTCCTCTCGAGTATTCCGGCCTTCTCACCCGTTCGGAGGCCGATCCCGGGCTGTCCCCACCACCCGGCTTGACCTCCGCCATCACCCGGCCAAAATCGGTCTCCGATCATTCGATGGCTTCGAGAAGCGCCCGGTAGAATGCCTTGAAGCTGGGCGAAGTGTTGCGTTCCGGATCTGCGTGGGCGGCGATATTCAGGGCCGCCTCTCTCGCTTGGAGTCCGTCCTTGAAATACCCTTTCGATTGCAAGACTTCCTCAAACTTTTCCTTGGTTCCACCCTTAATATCATCCGGGTTTCGGGGTATTTTTGCCTTTGACACCCTGGGATAGGCTTTGAGAACGGCCTCCCAGTCGCCAAAATACCATGCCTCCAGTTCCTCCACCACGATGCGATTCACGACTTGCCATGCTCTCCCGCGTGCTTTCGAGCGCGTGAGCAACTTCACGTTGCTCATCGTGCCTTCGAGCCTGGCTTTGAGCTCCTTGCAGTCGTCCTGGTCGCGGTCCACCAGCACGAAAACCCGGTAATTTGCTGGTATCCAATTTCGATAACCGGTCAACCGGGATTCCAGCCTGTCCAACAAGTCAGATTTGCCTTTCAGTGTTCGAATTATGAATTTGCAATCCTCCGGGAGTATCTTGGGAAGCATGACTTTCAACAATGCCTCCATGGAGGGTTCTTCAACCAGGAACTCCAGATACTGTGCTCTCATCTTTCGTCGCCGCCAAGCACCGGGATAAAATCCCTTTTGAACGGGTCTCCCACGTTGAAGTATCCCTCCATCCACAGGTCACCCAGATTCGCACCGGCGTCCAAAAGGTCCTCGATGTGCTCCGTGTCGGAGACACGTCTCACCTGTGTATGCCCCTCTTCATTTCTCCACAAGATACGCACCTTCTCTGCCTTCACGTAGTCAATGAAATTAGGGGAATGCGTGGTGATGAAAAGCTGGGTGCGTTCACAGGCGCCCATGCACTCCTCGACGAGCTCGATGAGCAGGCGCGGGTGCAGGAAATGTTCCGGCTCTTCAATCCCGATGAAAGGAGGCGGATTCGGGTCGTGCAACATCACCAGGTAAGCCAGCATCTTCAACGTTCCATCGGAGGCGAAACGCGCCAATATGGGCTCATCAAAGGGGGCGTCCTTGATCTTCAACAGCAATCGCCCGTCCATCATGACCTCGGTATCCACCCGCTCAGCTTTCGGAATACGCCTGCGCAAGGTTTTGAAGATGGCTTCCAGGTGAGACGGATGCTGCTCGCTTAAATACTGTATGACGTTGGCAAGATTGTCTCCTGTTTTGCTGAGGTGCTCTTGCGGGCCCGCTTTAGGCTGGATGCGCACGTTGTCCGCCGACAGGTGCGAGACATGCCAGCCCATGATGAAGTCCCTTAGCGCGACCACGCGCGGATGCCCCTGGAGTTGTCCCAGGGCATTGACCGCCAGCAAGTCGGAAGCCTTGAGCGGTATCTCGATTCTCTTCGCTTCGTCATCCGGGGTTTCACCACCGGCGGCCTTGCCATGGCCCTCCTGGTAGTCCAGAAAGCGAAACGGCTTCCCCCGGCTCCCCTTTTTCCACTCCAGCCACTCTTCGACGACTCTGGGTGCGCCCTTCTCTTCGTCAACGGCCAGGTGATAGGTAATGACCGGGGTTTTCGGACGCTCCCGGTACTTGATTTCGATCGTGACCGGCCCCTCGGATCCACGGGTTTTGAGCTCCTTGCTCCGCCCGCGCTTGTCCCAGGCGTGCATCAGGTTGTGTTCAAAGCACTCCGCAAGGAAGGCAAATACGTCCAATACGGTGGACTTGCCGCTCCCGTTGGGGCCAATCAGCACTGTCATCGGCGTGATGTCTTTAATTTCAATATCACGCAAAACCCGAAAATTTTTCACTTTCAGGGATTCGATTCTCGGTATTGCCGTGTCTGAGGATGCTGCCCGGTTCATCACGGACCTCCCGTGGGTGGCATTGCCGCCGCCTGTTCCCAGATGATACCAGAAACGGCGAAGGCAGGCAACGCACCCACTCGCCAGCCCTGCCCCGGCGCGACCTCAGGCCGCGCCCGGCGCACGGGCGCCTGCGCTGCTTCCTGGCCGAGGCCCTATTCCGGCGGCGTTTCTCCGGTCGTGTCCGGCCCGGCAGCCTCGTCGTCCGCGTCGTCCACGGGGGCGGGGGCCGCGGGCTGGTAGTCGGCGAGGTCGCGCGGGAAGTCTTCCAGACGGCCGGCCGGGATGAAGAAGACCTGGCCGTTGCGGCCGCGCACGACCAGCACCTCTTTCTCGACTTCCTCGAATTCTTCGCTTTCCGCGCCCTCTTCGCTTCCGTCGCCATCGCTCCCGCCCACGCTCTCAGACGGGATGCGCTCGGTGATGGTCTGCGTTATGCCGACTTCGAAACGCAGCGGGCGGCTCGCGCCCGGCGCCGAAAGCTCGGCGAAAAACTTCGGCTTGTCCAGGCCGAGTTTCCGGTCTGCGGCCGGCTCATCGATGAAGTCGTCGGCGCGCAGGTACTGAAGATCGCGCAACAGGTCGTTCACAACTTCCTGGCTCGCCGGGCCGGGCGCGGGCGAGGCGATGCGCCAGGGCGCCCCGGGCTCGCGCTGCAGTTCCAGGCGCTCTCCCGGCCAGGCGAGGTTCAGCCCCGTTATCGATTCGGCGTCAAAGTCGAGCACGCGCGCATCGCGCAATTCGTTCAGGCTTTTCTTCAGCGCGTTGACGCTGTAGGCGGGGATGACGAAAACCCTCTCGGCCTTTCCGTCGGTGACATACATGCCGCCCCCCACCGGGGCCTCTTCGCCGATGCGCAGCGCGTGCGAACCTTGCCGGCTTTCAAAGTGAATGTCGGGCGGGCCGGCCAGCCCGTATTGCGCCAGCGCCCCTTCCTGAACGTCGTAGGCCCGATCAAAGCTGAGACCGGCCAGGGCATCGAGCACGCCGTCCACCGTGAGCGAATCGGCCGGGTACAGCAAAGGCTCGGTGAGCATCCATTCGCTCGCGCCTTCCATGCCTTCCGCGCCGCCCACACCTCCCGCGCCGCTTTCCACGCCGCCCGCGCGGCCCACACCCGCACCGCTTTCCATGCCGCCCGCGCCGCTTTCCATGCCACTCACACCGCCCGCGCCCGCTTCTGCTTCCGCGCTTCCTTCCATTTCCACATCCGTTTCGGCGAATGCCCGGGCGCCGGCGTTCGCCCGCCCTGCTTCGGCCTGCCCTGCCCCGGCTCGATCATCTTCCGACTCCGCAAACCCGG
>CAZJXU010000404.1:0-3062 GCA_964550095.1 uncultured Spirochaetales bacterium
CCCGCCCGTGGTGGGATGGCGGGGTGCAGCCTCGTCCATAGGAACCAATGTTGCTTACAACATACCGCTTGGCAGCGGCTATGACCTGTTCGGTCGCCGCTTCTTCGCCTCGCTGACCTACAGCTTCTACTGAGCGTCGCCCCCCTCCACCGGATCCCCCACCGGTCGGCGTTCTTCACCACGCGCCGCCTTGCACCGTGCGCTCCGTTTGCGGCTCTGCGCGTGCCTACTTTCCGCTCTGTACGGACCGCTCGTCGCCATGTGCTGCGCACGTGGCTCACTGCTCTTGTGCGCGCCGGCTCCCCTGACCCGCGGCCTTCGCTGGCCTCCCTCCGACCTTCTCCCGTCGGCCTTCTCCACCCGGCCTCCTCCCGGTTGGCCTTTTCCCGCCTGCCTCCGCCGATCCTTTTTCGCCCCAGCCCGGTCCCGTTCTACCCGCTCTCTGCGCATTTCATACCCGTTTCAGCTACTTCAGGCCATTCTAAGGCCGTTTCAGGCATTTTCGGGCCGTTTTGGGCCTAATTTCGACCCTGGAAAAAATTCACGGTGATTGCCTAAACTAAGTCCTGGGGCAAACAGGAGGGCAACCCATGAAGTCGCTGGAGGTGGCCAGGATAGTGGCCGATGAGAAGAAGGCGGAGGATTACCTGCGCGAGGCCGGCATCCTCAGAACGTTCACCGAGTGCCCGCATTGCGGAAGCAAGGAGTTCTCGTCCTTGCGCGGCACGGACCTGCGATGCCGGGATTGCGTCCGGGCCTGGAGCGTGCGCAAGGACAGCATTCTGTTCCGCAGCAGCGTCAGTTGCAGCAAGTTCGTGATGATGGTGAGACTGTTCGAGCAGGAGGTGCCGGCGCTGGCATGCGCGAAGGACCTGGAGTTGAACCGCAACACGGTCAACCGCTTCTACCGGATGTTTCGCGAGGCGCTCACCCTGCAGGCCGCGCCCCGGCTCTCGGGTGAGGTCGAAGCCGACGAAAGCTACTTCGGAGGGCGCCGTAAGGGCAAACGGGGCCGGGGCGCGGCCTGCAAGGTGCCGGTGTTCGGGATCATCGAGCGCGGCGGAAAGGTCCGCGTCCAGGCGGTGCCCGATGTCCGGGCGGAGACCCTGCTGCGGCAGACAGTCAAGACCGTCAAGCGCGGCAGCCTGATCTATACCGACCGGTTCAGGTCGTATAACGGGCTCGTAGCTCACGGCTTTCGCCACCAGCGAATCGACCACAGCAAGCGCTTCGCCAACGGCAAGGTTTACATCAACGGCATCGAGGGGTTTTGGAGCTACGCCAAGGAGCGGCTCCAGAAGTACCACGGCGTGTTGTCCAGACACTTCCCGCTCTACCTCAAGGAGCTGGAGGTTCGTTACAATTCAAGAGGCGATGATTTCCTGAGGTTGGTGCTGGCCAGTCTGGTGAAAAAATCGCAAACGGACTCCAATTAGGCAATTACCAATCAATTTCTGAGCGGCGCGCCGGGGTCTGAACCGGCGGCCCCGGCCCGCCTTGCTTCTGATCCGCCTGGCGGCACGCGCGTTCGTGGGCGCGCCATCCCGCTCCGGCCTCGTCCTGCCCGTTGATACAAGTCAAGCAGCGTGTCGTCGCGGGTGCGCACCTCGGTCCGGGAATGGACGGGGAGGGCGCTCCGTGCCAGTCCCGCGCCAAGCTGACCCCCGCTTGACCTTGCGAGCAGTTACTCTTAGAATACGCACATGGAATATCGCGTGGAGGAACTGGCCGGGCGCGCCGGGGTGGCGGTGGACACCATCCGCTACTACCAGGCGCGCGGCCTGCTGGAGGCCCCCAGGCGCGAGGGGCGCATCGCCTGGTATGGCGAGGGCCACCTGCGGCGCTTGCGGCGCGTGCGCGAGCTGGCCGGCCAGGGTTTCAGTCTGGCCCAGGTGGCGCGCCTGCTGGCGGGAAAGCGCCGGCCCGGCAAGGGCGATCTTACGCAGGCGCTGGTGCAGGAGCAGGCTGCAGGGCGAACTTTCAGCCGCACGGAACTGGCGCGCGAAAGCGGCATCCCCGAGGCATTGCTGGCTGCGGCCGAGCGCGCCGGCCTGCTGCGCCCGGTGCAGGCTTTCGCGCAGCAGCGCTTCACTGAAACCGATCTTGCCATGGCGCGCGTGGGGCTCGCGCTGCTCGGCGCCGGCCTGCCCGCGCCTGCCTTGCTCGCGCTGGCGCAGCGCCACGCGCGCGGCGTGGATGAAACTGTTGAGCGCGCCATCGACCTGTTCGAGCAATACGTGCAAAAGGGGCAGGGCGCGGCGCAGCAAAACCCGGGCAGCGTCACCGAACGCTTTCGCGAACTGCTGCCCCAGGTGAGCCGGTTGATTGCGCTCCACTTCGAGCGCACGCTGATTGCGCGTGCGCTGGCCCGCAGCGAAAGCCCGGATACGCAGGCTGCGCTGGCGCGCGCCTTTTCCGTTGATGGCGCCGCGCCGCAAAACGACGTTGCTGATTCCGGCGACGCCGCTTCGCAACCCGATGGCGGCGAGCCGCAAACCGAGGGTGCCGCGCCGCAAGCTGATGTTGTTTCCGATTCCTCGCACGCAGCAGCCGCACCGTCCGCCGCATCGCAACCCGGCGGGGCTTCGCAGGCCGATGGCGACGCGCCGCAACAAGCCGATGCTGCTGTTTCCGGCGACACCGCTTCGCAAACTGATGCTGTTGTTTCCGATTCCTCGCGCGCAGCAGCCGCGCCGTCCACCGCATCGCAATCCGGCGGGGCTTCGCAACCCGATGGCGCCACGCCGCAACAAGCCGATGCTGCTGTTTCCGATTCCTCGCGTGCTGCAGCCGCGCCGTCCACCGCATCGCAAACCGTCGGGGCGCCGCAATACGGCGCGTCGAATCGCCCGCGCGCCGCCCGCGCAAACGCCGCCGCCGAGAACCGCAATACCCGAAGCGCCCGCAAAACACGCGGCGCCGCCAACACCCAAAGCGCCCGCGGCGCGCGCAGAACCCGCAAAACACGCGGCGCCGCCAAAACCGGGAGCGCTGCTGTACCCCGCAAACCCCGCAACAAGCCTCCGCGTCGGAGGCGATGATGCGCACGCCCCCCGAAAACA
>CAZJXU010000405.1:0-6631 GCA_964550095.1 uncultured Spirochaetales bacterium
TCGCCGTCCGTTTCAGCGTGCAGCGCCGCAACAGGGCGGGAAGCGCCCGCCGCGTCCACAAACTCGACCAGGGGAAACTCCGCCAGGTACGAGCTGCCCATCAGGTAGGGCTCGTTCGGCGCAGCAAAGGCCTGCCGCGCGGCGCGGGCCGCAGCCGAAGCGCCCAGCGCCTCCAGCCGCGCTTCCACGCGCCACAGGCTTTGCAGGGCGATGTCGCGGCAGCGCCGCCTGGACTGCGGGGGCGCCGGGCCGAGGGCCGTCGCATCGCCATGCCCGGTCGTCGCTCCACCACCGCGTCCGGTCATCGCATCAGCGCGTCCGGTCTCCTGCCCGCCGGGTCCGGAGTCCGCGCCGGAAGCCACTTCGTCGGGCTCGGAGGGCGCGGCCTGTGCCGGCGCGGCTTCATCCAGCGCGCCGTAGGCATGCAGCAGCGCATCCGCGGTCTTGGTCTTGCAGGAGATCATCTCCGGCCGGCCGTCCCGGCCTTCGTGAAGGTACTGGTGCACCACCAGGGGCCTGGCCTCGGGCTTGGAACGCGCGAAGGTGGCCCGCGTTTCGTGGTACACGGTGCGGGCGACGCGCCGCGTGTCGGCCAGGTACTGCTGCACCCCGGCGCAATACCCGGGGTAGCGCGCTTCGGCCTCTGCGCCGCGTGCAGTGTCAACAGCCGCCGCGCCCGCCGCCTGCAACCACAGGCCCGCCGGCAACAACAGGCAGGCGAGCAAAGCGGCGCGTCCGCCGCGCCTCCGCCCTGCATCCACGCGAAACATCGCTTCCTCCTTTGCCCGGCCCGGCGGCCCGGCCGCGTACGAGCACGGCTGCCTTTGTCCGGCCGCGGCCGCACGGTCGCCGACGCATTTGCCCGGCCCGGCAGCCGCTTGCCGCCGCCCCTCAAGTTAACCCCTTTGTGCGTCCAAACACATGCTGGACGGCGCTCCGGGCGGCGCCGGCGGCGCTTGCTACCCTGTCCTGTCGTGCAAACCGGTACCTTGAAAAACGGGCTGCGGATTTTCGCCTTGCCGCGCCGCAGCGCGCCGGTCGTCGAGCTGCAGTTCTGGGTGCGCGCAGGCTCGGCCGACGAACAACAAGACGAACACGGCCTCGCGCACTTTCACGAGCACACGCTCTTCAAGGGCACCGAGACGCGCAGCGCCGAAGAAATCGCAGGCGCCGTCGAAGGCGCGGGCGGCGTGATCAACGCCTTCACCTCTTTCGACGCCACCTGCTACCACGCCACCCTGCCCGAAAACGCCTGGCAAACCGGCCTGGCGGTGCTGGCCGACATGGTCGCAAACCCGCGCTTCGACGCAGCGGAGCTGGAGCGGGAAATCCAGGTGGTGCGGGAGGAAATCCGCCGCGCGCAGGACGAAGCGGAGAGCCTGCGCGCAGACGCGCTCTTTGCAACCCGCTACCGCGCGCATCCTTATGGCCGCCCCATCCTCGGCACGCCGGAAAGCGTGGGCGCCTTCACCCGGGAAAAGGTGCAGGCTTTTTTCCGGCGCTGGTACACGCCGGCCAACATGGCGCTGGCGGCGGTGGGCGACTTCGACCCGGAAGCGCTGTTCGAATGCGCCGAAGCCGCGTCTTCCCGGCCGGCCCGGTCGGCAAAGGCGAAGTCAGCCCGGTCGGCACAGTCGGCCCGGTCGGCAAAGGCGCAGGCGGCCCGGCCCGCCCCCGCGGCGTGCGAACGCAGCCGCACCCAGGAGCCCGCGCAAAGCGCGCCGCGCATCACCCTGGTGCGGCGCCCCTTCGAGTGCGCATCTTTCGACATCTCCTGGCCGGGCCCGGCGTGCACGCACGAAGACGCGCCCCTGCTGGATCTGCTCGCCTTCATCCTGGGCGGCGCCGAAAGCGCGCGCCTTGTGCGACGGGTGCAAAACGAACTCGGCCTGGCCGAACGCGCGTGCGCCGACTGCTTCACCCCGGCCGACCCGGGCGTCTTCGGCGTCAGCGTGGACTGCGCCGCCGAGGCGCTCCCGCGCGCGCTCGAAGAAGTGGTGCGGGAAACGGAGCGCCTGCGCCGGGCGCCCGTCAGCGCCACTGAGATCGACACGGCCCGCGCCAACTTCCTGGCCATGCGCGCTTTCGAATGCGAGGGCCAGACCGGGCGCGCGCTGATGCTGGGCGCCGGCTGGGCGCTGGCGGGCGACCCGCACCACGAAGAGCGCGCCCTGGCCTGCGTGCACAGCGCGCGCCCCGAAGACCTGCTTCGCGTCGCGCAGGAATGGCTGCAGCCCGGGGGCATCAACATCGCCGCCCTGCCGGGGCAAGACGAAAAAGCCGGGGGGGGCATCACGGAAGAGGCCCTGCTCGGCGCCGTGGAACGCGGCCTGCAGCGCGCACGCGAGACGACGCGGCGGCAACAACCCGATGCGCGCAGTACGGATGCGAATGCACACAAAGCGGATGCGACCGCGCACGGCGCGGGCGAAAATACGGACGCTAATGCAAACGGCGTGAACACAGACGGGAATGCGGGCGCAGGCGACAACGCGGATACACACAACGCGGGCGCAGGCGACGCAGAACTCGTGCGCAGTACGGATGCGAATGTGGATGCGCTCGGCGCAGAACGCGCACACGACGCCGGCGAAAACACGGACGCGAAAGCAAAGGTTGCGCACACAGGCGCGGATGCGGCTTTGCGCGGTGCAGATGCGAATGCGCGCAGCGCGAATGCAGACGCGGTTGCGCATGATGCGGATACACACAACGCGGGCGCACGCGGCGCCAAACTCGCGCACCCTGAAGTTCTCGCCCGCAGCGCAGCCGGCGAGTTCCGCCTGTACCGGGCGGAGTCCGGGCTGCGCATCTTCACGCTGCGCCGGACGGACGCGCCGCTGGTTTCCGTGCGCTGCACATTGCCGGGCGGCCAACTGCTGGAGGCTTCGCCGCAGCAGGCGGGGCTCAGCGCCTTCCTGGCGGCCCTGTGGATGCGCGGCACCCGCCAGCGCAGCAAGGCCGATTTCGACCTGCGCAGCGACGCGCTGGCCGCGCTGCTGGACGGCTTTGCGGAGCGCAGCCGCTGCGGCATCAGCCTCGACTGCACGTCGGACAAACTCTCGCCCGCCCTGGAACTGTTCGCCGAGGCGCTTTGCGAACCCGCCTTCGACACAGAAGAAATCGAAAGCGAGCGCCGCGAGACCCTGGCGGAACTGGCGCGGCGCAAAGACCGCCCGGGCGCGCACGTTTTCGACCTGTTCCGGCGCGTTCACTACGCAGGGCATCCCTACCGTTACCCGTTTTACGGCACGCCCGAAGCGGTGGCGCGCTTCGATCAAGAAGCGCTGCTGGCGCAGCAGGCTCAGATGGTGCGCGCGGAGCGTCTGGTGATCGTGCTGGTGGGCGACATCGACCCGGACCGCGTCGCGCAAGAAGCGGCGCAGCGCTTCGCCGGCCTGGACGCCGATGCGGACGCTGCGGAGCCCGACCCGCCGAAACCGGGGCCTCCCGCCCCGCAGAAACCGACCGCGCCGCCCGACCCGCAGAAACCGACGCCGCTCGCTCCGCCGAGGCCTGCGGCGCCCGACCCGCAGAAACCGGCCGCGGCGCCCGCGGAGGCGCGCGAGATCGTGGAGACGCGAAACTGCGCCCAGGCGCACTTCGTGCTCGGCTTTCGCGGCCTCGAAACGGGCGACGCGGACGGCCCCGCGGCGGACCTGCTCGCGCAGGTACTGGCGGGCCAGGCCGGTCGCCTGTTCGTGGAAGTGCGCGAGCGCCAGGGGCTCGCTTACGAAGTGAACGCGGTCAACTTGGAAGACCCGGCGCAGGGGGTTTTCCTGGTCAACCTGGGCTGCGCGCCGGAAAAGCTGGAGCGCGCAGAAGACGCGGTGCGCGGCGAGCTGCTGCGCATACTGGACACGCCGCCGGCCGCGCGGGAACTCGAAAGCGCGCAGAACAACCTGGTCGGAAGTCACGCCATCGACATGCAGCACAACGCCTTCTACGCAGCCTGCATCGCGTCGGACGCCCTGCACGGCGCCGGCGCCACGACCCTGCTGGATTACCCGGAGCGCGTGCGCGCCGTGAGCCCTGATGACATGCTGCGCGTCGCGCGCCGCATCATCCACCTGGATGGCGCCACGCGGGCCGTGATCCGACCGTGAGCAGCGACATGCGCCGCGCCTCCACAGCGCCGACCGGGGTGGATGCGCCGACCCGGATGGAAATGCCAATCGTCGCAGCAGAGCCAAACGACATTGGGCGCATGCCGGGGCGGCTATAACGGCCGGGGCGGCGCCAACCGGGATGGCAGAACCAAACGACATTGGGCGCACGCCGCTGCGCAGCGCAGCGACATGCGCCACGTCTTTTTTAAAGCCCTTCCGCCAGTCCGTCCCGGCGCGGGTCGTGCGCCCCGGTCAGGCGGCCGTCTTCATCCCGCGCAATGGCGTGCACAGCGCCTCCGATGCCGTCCACCACCTGCAGCTCGTGCCCGCGCGCGCGCAGCGCGTCGCGCACATCCACAGGGTGTTCCTTTTCAAGCACCACGCGGTCCGGCCGCCACTGGTGATGAAAACGCGGCGCGGAAACCGCCTCCGACACGTCCATGCCCCACACGAAGTGGTTCAGCAGGGACAACAGCACCGAGGTGATGATGCGCGGCCCGCCGTTGCCGCCTATCACGAAGCGCACCGCGCCCGCTGCGCCGCCCTCGCCGGCATCGCGCACGACGGTGGGCGCCATGCTGGAAAGCGGGCGCTTGCCGGGCTCCACCAGGTTGGCGCTGTCGCGGCGACCGGGCAGGCCGTAGATGTTGGCGCCGTCCGGGTCACTCACGAAGTCGTCCATTTCGTTGTTGAGCAGGATTCCGTAACCGGGCACGGTGACGAAGGAGCCGAAGTTCCCGTTGATGGTGGCGTTCAGCGCCACCGCGTTGCCCGCCGCATCGACCACGGAAATGTGTGCAGTGCCGCCGTCATCGACCGCGAAGCCTGCACCCCTCACCTCGGCGGCGCGCTTGCCGATGCGGCTGCGCAGCATATCCGCGTAGCCCTTGTCGAGCAGCTTCTCCGTCGGAATGGAAGAGAAGTCCGGGTCGCCAAGATGCAGCGCGCGGTCGGCGAAGGCCGGCTTCATCGCCTCGACGATGGTGTGCAGGGCCTCGGAAGAGCCCGCGCCCATGGCGCCGAGTTCGAAGCCCTCCAGCAGGTTCAGGATTTGCACCAGGGTGACGCCGCCCGAAGAGGGCGGGGGAAAGCTCACGATTTCCATGCCGCGCCAGGTGGAGCGCAGCGGCTTACGCAACACCGGCTGGTAGTCCGCCAAATCCTGCACGGTGAGGATGCCGCCGTGCCGCTGCGCCGCTTCGGCAATGGCCTGCGCCATCTTGCCTTCGTAAAATGCGCGTGCGCCGCGCCGGGCGATGATGCGCATTGTGCGCGCGAGTTCCGGCTGACGCCGCAGGGTTTCCGCACGCGTGTCCGGCGCCAGGTGAATGCGCGTGGTTTCCGGGAAGCGCGCGAGCCGCGCTGCATGCTCGGGTGCGCGTGCGCGCTGCACCGCACGCGAAAGATACGGCCCCACGCGAACGCCCTCGGCCGCAGCGCGCACCGCCGGCGCCAGCACCTTCTTGAAGGAAAGCGCGCCGTAGCGCTGCACGGCCAGCTCCAGGCCGGCCACCATGCCGGGCGTGCCGACCGAGAGGCCGCCCAGCGAAGAAGCGCGCTCGGGCAAACCTTCGGCCAGGTACATGTCCGAGGTGCTCGCAGCGGGCGCCGTCTCGCGTGCGTCGATGGCGACGGGCGGACCATCGGCCGGCGTGAACAGCAGGAACAGTCCGCCGCCAATGCCCATGGACTGGGGCTGCGCGACGCCCAGCGCAAATGCCGCGGCGGCCGCCGCATCCACCGCATTGCCGCCCGCGCGCAGCATCTCCAGGCCGGCGCGGGTGGCGGCCGCGTGCGGCGTAACCACCATCGCCGATTCGCCGGAGGCCGGCTCGGGCGCAGCGGCAAACAGCGCGCCTCCGCCGCCCAGGAGCAGCGCCAAGGCGGCGAGCGCAGCGACGAAAAGGCGGGCGCGGCGCAGCGCAGCGCCGAACGACGACGGGGGCAATGACAGGGAAGACATGAACGCGGGGGTGATTTGCTTCATGCCCACAATCATAGCCGTGATTCCGGTTCTGCCCATCCTCGCCCCGCCGTCCGCCGACGACGGACACGGCGGATTTGCGCCTGCAGACGATGGTGGCCCTGTGTCGTCCTAAATCGGGGCGCGCGCTGGTAGCGATGCTGATTCGGGTGGCGTTGCCGTCGAGGGTGATGCTCCCGCCGTCGGTGGTGTTGAAGACGCGCGCGCCGAAACGGTTGGCGCCGCCTCCTGATGTATGGGAGGTCGGCGTGGTGCGGGGGAAGATAAGGGTGGTGGCCCAGACCAGAATCGAACTGGATGGTGATAGTGACCGAGCGCCGATGCGCGGCTGCCAGGCGGGGCGGAACGGCTGAGTGGTCCGTGGCCGATAGAGCCGCCCGCCGCCCTGGGGGCGCAGATGGTGGCCCTGTGTCGTCCTAAATCGGGGCGCGCGCTGGTAGCGATGCTGATTCGGGTGGCGTTTCCGTCGAGGGTGATGCTCCCGCCGTCGGCGGTGTTGAGGGCGCGCGCCCCGATTTAGGACGACACAGGGCCACCA
>CAZJXU010000406.1:0-2834 GCA_964550095.1 uncultured Spirochaetales bacterium
GGAAATCCGGCCCGCGGTGGCCATGGACGGCGGCGACGTGGTCTTCGTCGGCTTCCGGGACGGCGTGGTCGAGGTGATGCTGCAGGGCTCCTGCGTGGGCTGCCCGAGTTCGACGATTACGCTGCGCTACGGCATCGAGGCCAGGCTGAAAGAAGCGGTTCCCGAAGTCACCGAGGTGGTTCAGCTCTGAGACTTTTGTTGCGCCATGGTGGTGCTTGCTCGGGAACCAGTATATCCAGCTTCCTCACGAGATTTTTCTTCTGAATCTCTATCACCTCTTTCAGTTCTGTAGAGGGTTGTTCCCCCGATCAGCATGATACCGGGAACCAGCAGTAGTGTAGAGGCGATAGTCAGCGGGATGTCCCATCACGGGATGTCCCGAGAATTACGCTGTACGGGCTTCTTGCTGGGCCGGTATCCTTGTGCTTTGATGATGTTGTAGATTAATTCTGCCCGCTTCTTGCGTTTGGCCTCTTCTTCGGACATGGGGAGTCCGGAACGTCCTTCGTAGTGTGCGTTCATGGTTGATGCTCCTGTGTGAGTACCCGGCGGCGCTTGGCCCGGCCCCATTCCGCCCGGCCCCGTGGTGCCCGGCGCAGCCATGCCCCGCGCTGCGAAGCCCGCATCGGCTGCACGCTCCGCCCGAACTTCGCGCACCGTGCGCGCGCAATACACCAGGCAAGCGGCTGAGATCAGGGCGGTCGCCGTGAAAACGCCGACCTCTCCCGCCACTCCGATCTCATCGAAATCGTCCCAGCCCCATGCGACCGCCAGCAGCGCCATGAAGTTGTTGAATGCGTGGGCGATGACTGGAACCCAGATGCCGCCGGTCAATAGCGCCAGCGCCCCCAGGTAAAGGCCCATGAAAAAGGCCATGGTCGAATGCAGCGGGTCGAGATGCAGCACGCCGAACAGCAGGGAGCTCAAGGTCAGCGCCGCCGCCGTTCCCAGCCGGCCCCGAAGTCTGTTCAGCAGGTAGCCGCGCAGGGCCAGCTCTTCCACGAAACCGGGAATGATGGATATGGACAAAAAGGTCAGCGCGGGGTTGCTGATCCATGCGTCCCGCAGCCATTTTTCGATTTCCTCCAGGGCTTTCATGGAGACGCCGCTCCATTCCCCCGCGATGTCTGCGCTCATGCTGAACGTCAGAAACCCGATGGCCGCGGCGGGGGCGGTGCGTGCGATTGTCTGGCCGGCGCCAAGGCCGAGCCACTGCCGGGTGTTTCCCCTGAGCAGCGCCAGCGCGAAAACCAGCAGCGCCAGGGGGACGTGAAAGAACAGGTCGTTGTAGAACAGCCGCAGCGCCGGGTCGCCTGTTTCAGGGCCTTCACTCGCGAAGGCGAACAGGGCCAGGAGAGAGAGGACGATGGCGAAGGCGATTATCGCGAGCGCCGCTATGCGTCTGACGATCATGCCCTGCATGGTAGGGCGCGCCGGCGCAGTCCGCAGCCCCCCGGCCCAGGCCGTTACGGATGCCCGCTCCTTTCCCGGTTTCCGGCCTGGCGGCGAGCCGCTTCAGCCGTGCGGAATTCCCCGACGTTACGTGACCGAAACGACGCCCGTCACCGCAGTGCGACAGCGAGCCCCCCAGTTCAGGACGACACGTCCGCCAATTCGCATCGCCGTTTTCTGCTACCATGGCGGTGTTGTGAACGAAAGTCTCGCGCCTGCGTTCCTGGTGGCGATGCAGCCCATCGTCGATCCGAACTTCCAGCGCTCCGTGGTGCTGATGCTCGAATACGAAAAGAACGAGGGTGCCCTCGGCCTGGTGCTGAACCGCCCCACCGATTACCCCCTGGCGAAGCTGTGCGAAAAACTCGGCATCCGCTGGCGCGGCCTTCGCGGCGCCTGCGCGGGCTGGGGCGGCCCGGTTGCGCAGCAGACCGGCTGGGTGCTGCTGGGCGACGATGCGCCCGCAGAGCTCGAGGCAGTGTCGCTGCTGCCCGGCATTTGCTGGAGCCGCTCGCAAGAGGCGCTGAAACACCTGGCGCACGAGCAACCCGGGTTGCCGGGCCGCGTCTGCCTCGGCTGCGCCGGCTGGGCGCCCGGTCAACTGGAGCGCGAAATCATGCAAGGCGCCTGGCTGGTGGCGCCTCCCGACCGCTCGTTGATTTTTGAATGCGATGCGGATGCGATGTGGGAGCGCGCCGTGCGCCTGCTCGGCGTCAACCCCGCCACCCTGGCGCCGTCCCGGGGCGTGAACTGAAACTTCGCCCCTGTCTTTAACGCGGCGCCGGCGCTTCCCGGTCCGTCGCCCCGCTCAAAACGCCACCGCCCTCCCCGAACGTAGAGTTCGCGTAGAAGCGCGATGCGCTCGTGGTCGCAGTCAAGACGAGCTAAAAAGCCCCGCCGCTGCCCGGTCGTTCCAATAGCGATGTGGCGCCGGCCCGGCGCCGCGAAGCCGACCCGGCGCGGCGAACTAAAGCCCCGCCGCTGTCCAGACGTAGAACTCGCCCAGCACCAGGCGCAGCGCCACCAGCGTCAGCACGCCCTTGTACAGCAGCGTGAAACTGCGCTCGCTCACGCCTTCCAGCACGCGGCTGCCCAGCCAGGTCCCCGCAATCACGGCAGCCACGCAGCCCGAAAGCAACAGCAGGTGTTCGTGAAAGGCGAAGCCCAGCGCGCCGAACACCACGACCTTGGCCAGGTGCCCGAGCAGTTGCGCCCACGCCTTGGTGCCCACCACTGCCTGTCGCGTGAGGCCGAGGCCCAGGAAGAAGGGCGCAAGCAGCGGGCCGATGGCCCCGAGCGCCGCGCTCAGAAAACCCGCCACGCCGCCCAGCAGCAGGAAGCGCCGCTTTTGCTGCACGCGCTCCGGGTGCGCGCCCAGCAGC
>CAZJXU010000407.1:0-2508 GCA_964550095.1 uncultured Spirochaetales bacterium
TAATGCCCAGGGACAATCCGGAGCGATTCATAATCCGGCTCCCCCCGCAGGGCACCGTTGCCCTTTTCCGCTTTTTCTTTCTCCAGAATCCCATGACTGCTCTCCCTGGTGGACTCCACATTACCACCGCCGCCCGCCATCCGCAAGGGCCTTTACGCCTTGCATGCACTGATTATGGACGATTCGAGGCGCCTTGTGTATGCGTCCAAACACATGCTGAACGCCCGCCCCTCCCCCGGGCTCCGGCTTGGCGGCGGGGCGCTTCAGCCGTGCGATCGGCAGTATCGTTTCTACGTGGCCGATACGACAGCCCGCAGCGAGCGTCCACGATTCAGGATGACACAGGTGCCCCCTATTCAAGACGACACACGCTATGCTGCACGCCAACTCACCCGGGAGAAAAAATGTCCGACCTGGTCTTGATGGAACGACGCGGCGCGAGCATGCTGCTCACCCTGAACCGCCCCAAAGCGCTGAACGCGCTCTCCAGCGACATGCTGCGCGCCTTCGCCGCAAGCCTGTTCGAAGTTGCCCAGGCGATGGGCCGGGCCGAAGAGCCGAGGCTGCGCGCGGTGGTGGTGACCGGTGCGGGGCGCGCCTTCGCCGCCGGCGCCGACATCGCGGAAATGCGCACCATGAACCCGCAGCAGGGGCGCGTCTTCAGCCGGCTCGGCCACGACACCATGAACATGCTCGCCGACCTGCCCCTGCCCGTGATCGCCGCCGTGGATGGCATCGCCTTCGGCGGCGGCATGGAACTCTCGCTCGCCTGCGACTGGATATACGCCTCCCGCCAGGCGCGCTTCGGCCAGCCCGAAGTGAAGCTCGGCCTGCTGCCCGGCTTCGGCGGCAGCAGCCGCCTGCCGCGTCACCTGGGCAAGGCATGGGCGAGCGAAATGATCATGGGCGGCGAGCCCATCGACGCAGACACCGCGCAGCGCATTGGCCTGGTGAACCGCGTCTTCGAAACGCGCGAAGCGCTGCTGGAAGCCGCGCTGGGCTTCGGCGACACCCTTGCGGACAAGGGGCCGCTGGCCGTGGCTGCAGCCAAGCGCGTGCTGCACGACGGCGCGGGCGCGAGCCTGGCCGCCGCGAACGCGCTGGAACAGGAGGCATTCGGCTCGGTGTTCGCCACGGAAGATCGCGAAGAGGGCATGGATGCATTCCTCGCCAAGCGCCCGCCGCGTTTCCGCGGGCGCTGAAAGCAGATGGCTGAAGGCAGATGGCGAGGCTTTTGCTGACAGGCGCGGCGGGCTTCATCGGCTCGCACACCGCAGCCATGCTGCTCGCGCGCGGCGACCACGTGGTGGGCGTGGACCAGCCCGCCACGCATCACGCCGCGCTACGGGAACACCGCCTGGCGGGGCTGCGCGCGCACGAAGGCTTTCACTTCGCACAGGCGGACCTGGCCGACGCCGACGCCATGGCCGGGGCTTTGCACGCGCACGAAGCGGAAGGCTTTGACGCAGTGCTGCACCTGGCCGCGCGCGCAGGCGTGCGCGCCAGCGTGGAAAACCCGCGCGCCTACCTGGCCGCGAACGTAGGCGCTGTGCTTAACCTGCTGGAGTATTGCAGGGAGCAGGGCATCCCCAAGCTGGTGCTGGCTTCCACGTCAAGCATCTACGGCGCCGGCGCGGCCTTGCCCTTTGACGAAGGGCAACACACCAGCAGGCCGCTCTCGCCTTACGCCGCCACCAAGAAAGCCGCCGAAGTGCTGGCGCACAGTTGGCATGCGCTGCACAGCCTGGACATCAGCGTACTGCGTTACTTCACCGTGTATGGCCCGGCGGGCCGTCCCGACATGTCCGTGCTGCGCTTCGTGCAGCGCATCAGCGAAGGGAGGCCGATTACGGTTTACGGCGACGGCAGCCGCGCCCGGGCCTTCAGCTATGTAGAAGACATCGCGCGCGGCACCATCGCCGCGCTGAAACCGCTTGGTTACGAAGTCATAAACCTGGGCGGCTCGCAGATGTGCAGCGTGGCGGAACTGGTCGCCCTGGTGGAGCGCTTTGCCGGGCGCCGCGCCGAAATCCGGCGCCTGCCCGCGCACCCGGCTGACGCCGTGCGCACCGAGGCCTCCGTGGAAAAGGCCGCGCGCCTGCTGGGCTGGCAGCCTGAGATTTCGCTGGAAGAGGGCGTGCGCCGCACCGTCGAGTGGTACAACGCCGAGCGAAGCTGGGCCAAGGATATTGATACGGACTGAGTGAAACCGGGTCGCAGGCGAGCAGCCGCGAGCGGATCGGCGCGTGTTTGCGTGCCTGGCGCGTGCAGCCGGTCCGCCCCGGCCCAGTGTGATCGCCCCCCGCCGACTACCGTCTAAGACGCCGCCTTGACCGCCCCGGCGTCAACCCAACCGCACCGCCGCCTCTAATTAAGACGCCTCCGCGTACTCATTCAGGTAGGGCAGCCTGGCTGCTGTTTTTTCGATGGCGTCGCCCGCTTCGCCCAGCACTGCGGTGGCGTTCCAGCCGCCTTCGGTCAGGGCCTTGCGCGCGCCTTCGCGCATTT
>CAZJXU010000408.1:0-6334 GCA_964550095.1 uncultured Spirochaetales bacterium
GCGCACACGGAAAAAGGGCGGGCGGGCGAAGACCACCCGAAAAAAGACCACCCGGAAGAAGGGCGGGCGGAAGAAGAGCAGCCGGAAGAAGCGCGGGCGGGCGAAGACCACCCGGAAGAAGACCACCCGAAAGAAGAGCAGCCCGCGCCGGTGACCTTCCGGGCCGTGTTCCCGGTTTTTTCGCATCCGGGCGCGTCTCAGGCGGGTCGTATCACCTGGGGCGACCGGCCATATCCGGGCCCCCAGGCGGGCGGAATTCTGGTAAAGTATCCGGATAGGGCCCGACTTGCCCGGTAGTCGCCCCAGGCGGCAGCCGAACCCTCACCCGCCCGAAGGACTCAATCATGGCCAACAAAAAGCTGCCGACCGGCATCCAGAGCTTCCGCGAGATCCGCGAGGAGGGGATGTACTACGTCGACAAGACCGAGTTTGCCAAGCGGCTGATCGACGGGGACAAGCACAACTTCCTCTCCCGCCCGCGCCGCTTCGGCAAGAGCCTGTTCGTCAATACCCTGAAGGCGCTGTTCGAAGGCAAAAAGGATTTGTTCAAAGGGCTCTACATCCACGACAAGTGGGACTGGGGTGTGGAGTACCCGGTGCTGCGGCTGGATTTCACCGGCGCCACCTTCAAGGATGTGGACCGGCTGGAACGACATGTCGTAGCGCAACTCGACACCCTGGAAGAAGAGGCCGAGTTGTCATCAGACTATCCCGACGCATCGGATCGTTTCGCTTACCTGATCCGGAAGCTCGCCGATAAAAAGAAGCAACGCGTTGTCATTCTGGTGGACGAGTATGACAAGCCGATACTCGACGCGCTGGAAACGCCCGGGAATGAGGATGTTGCGAGTGCCAACCGCGACACCCTGAAAGAGATATACAGCAACATCAAGCGCTGCGACGACTACATCAAGTTCACCTTCCTGACCGGGGTGAGCAAGTTCGCCCATGCAGGCATCTTTTCCGGACTCAACAATCTGAACGACATCACGCTGGATCCGGATTTTTCGTCGATCTGCGGCTATACGGACCACGACATTGACACCGTGTTCGCGCAGGTGCTCGGAGATCTCGACCGCGACAAGATCAGGAAATGGTATAACGGATACAACTGGCGCGGCGACGAGAATGTGTACAACCCCTACAGCATTTTGAAGTTGTTTAGCAAGCGCGAGTTCGAATCGTGGTGGTTCCCGACCGGCACGCCGTCCTTTCTGATAGAAGTGTTGAAGAAGCGCCGCGCTGGCACGCTGGGCCTCGCAGGGATGCGTGCGGACGGCGAGCTGATGTCCTCCATCGATATCGACAGCATCAAGACTCCCGCCCTGCTGTTCCAGACCGGCTATCTGACCATCGCCCGCGAGGTGGTGGAGAAAGACGAGAAGCGCTACCTCCTGGACTTTCCGAATTACGAGGTGCGCGAGAGCCTGCACCAGAAACTGATCGAGGCCCTGACGCCGGAGACCGAGAGTGAAGCCAGGGGGCAGCCGGCGCGGCTCCGCGAGGCGCTGGAAACGGGAGACTTCGCCGTGGTGAAGGAAATCCTGCATGCACAGCTCTCCGGTCTTGCCCACGACTCGTATCGGAACAACCGCCTCGATGAATACGAAGGTCACTATTCGACCGTTGTCCATACCTGCATGGAGTGGACCGGCCTCGTGGTGCGTCCGGAGGACCCGACAAGCCACGGCAACATCGATCTCACGGTGGAGGCGGGCACGCGCATTGTCATATTCGAGTTCAAGGTGCTCCGGCCCGGCGTGGCGCCGGGCGAGGCGCTGCAGCAGATACGCGACAAGAACTACGCGGACAAGTACCGCGGCCACGGCGTGCCGATCCACTTGATCGGAGTGGAGTTCGACCCAGAAGACCGCAACATCAAGCACTTCGACATCGAGACGATTCAACCGACGGCCTGACCACCGGCTGACCCGCCGCAGAAGGACTTTACCCATGGCCAACAAAAAGCTGCCGACCGGCATCCAGAGCTTCCGCGAGATCCGCGAGGGCAACTACTACTATGTAGACAAGACCGAGTTCGCCAAGCGGCTGATCGACGGGGACAAGCACAACTTTCTCTCCCGCCCGCGCCGCTGACATTTCCACCGCCCCAGGCAGCGGCGATACGACCGGTCGCCCCAGGCTGCGACCGGTGTTTCGGCTGTCCGCCCCAGGCGGCGGCCAGCCCCAATTTAGGACGACACAAGGACGATGCACACCCGGGCTTCGGCCTGGTAACCGAGCCGCTTCAGCCGTGCGAAATTTCTTGGTGTTTCGGCCGCCCGCGAAAGGCCGCGCCCGGCGTTTCGGCTGTCCGCCCCAGGCGGCGGCCAGCCCCAATTTAGGACGACACAAGGACGACACAAGGACGATACGGTCGCCCGCCGTGCCCTCTGCCTGTTCACGGCAGGCGGAACAGCACCGGCCACGCCACGGCGTCGAGCAGAACGGTCTGCAGCGAAAAGGCGACGGCGCCGGCCAGGGCCAGGGCGTGCAGGCGGTCCGGCTTGGCGGGGCGGGCTTGGGCCAGGGCGAATGTCAGCGCCATGGAGCCGGCGGCGACGATCCACAGCACGGCCAGGGTCAGCCACCAGTAGCGCCGGTCGCCGGTGTAGATGAAGGCGCCGATCAGCGGCATCCAGGCCGCCGAAGGGAACAGCACCAGCGCGTAGCACAGGTTCACCCGCCCGAAGCCGCCGCCCAGCAGGCGCGCACGCCCCATGTCGATGCGCTTCCAGAAAAATGCGCTGAAGCACAGGTAGCCGGCCGCGGCGGCGAACATCCACGCCGTGTACGGCAGGCGTATCGCTTCGGGCACGCCGCCCCACATCATCGGAACCAGTTCCGGTATGCTGATGAAGCCGTACAGGTAGCTGCCGAGCACGGCCGGGCCGCCGACCAGTTGCAGTGCGATGAAAACGCGGCGCTTTTTGGGCATGGTGAATCTCCGCCGGGATCTTCCCCGGAGCCGGGTCGTGATTTACCAAAAGACGCGCCCGAACGCATGCCACCCGGGCCGTCGGCGTCCGGGTGGTGGCGCCGCCGGTGCCCCCGTTGCTTTGTGGCGGCGGGCGTAAACCAACGGCGCACGCGCTCCGGCGCCGCCGGCAGGGCAGGGCTGCCCGAACGCATGCCCTTTGTTAGCTTTCCCTCACGCCTCCCGGCGCCCGAAGCAAAGCCTTCGGGGGAGACGGGAGCGACGAGGGGGATGATGCGACTTTCCTGTGCTCTGGTTCCGACGCCGAAGCTGGCCGAACGGGCCCGCCTGGCCGAGCGGCTCGGCTACCACAGCGTCTGGTTTCCGGATTCGCCCGCCCTGTACGGCGATGTCTGGATTGCACTGGCCCAGGCCGCCCAGGCGACCGAGCGCGTGGGGCTTGGCGCCGGCGTGATCATCCCCAGCTTGCGCCACCCTGCGGCCACCGCGGCCGCCATTGCGCACATCGAGGCGCTCGCGCCCGGGCGTTTGCGCGTGGCGCTGGGCACGGGCTTCACCGGCCGCCGCTGTTTCGGCAAGCGCGCACTGGGCTGGAAGTCGATGGAGCGCTACATCGCGCAGGTGCGGGGGCTTTTGCGCGGCGAAGTGGTGGAGATAGACGGCGCCGCAGCACGGCTGATGCACCCGGAGGGCGTAACTGCACCCCTGCCGCTGGAAACGCCGCTGTGGGTGGCCGCCAACGGGCCCAGGGGGCTGGCCGTTGCCGCCAGGCACGGAGACGGCTTGGTGTGCGCCGGCGCCGTACCCGAAGGCGGCCAGGATGCGGCGCTGCTGGTGATGGGCACGGCACTCATGCCGGGCGAGAGTTTTGAAACGCCGCGCGTGTTCGAAGCCCTGGGGCCCGGCATCGCGGTGGTGCTGCATGGCGCCTACGAGGCGCTGGGCGCAGGCGTGGACAACCTGCCGGGCGGCGCGGGCTGGCGCGAGGAGATAGAGGCCTTCCCGGAAGCGCAGCGTCACCTGCATGTGCACGAGGGGCACCTGGTGGAGATGACGGAACGCGACCGTCGTCACGTTTCGCCGGCGGCCGCCGCCGGCACGACCTTCAGCGGTACGCCCGAAGAACTGCGTGCGCGCGTGTCCGACATGGAGGCTTCAGGCGCCGTGGCGGAACTGGTGTACTGGCCGATGGGCGACATTCCCGGCGAACTGACGCGCATGGCCGAGGCGCTGCAGCTTCGGGACGGCGAGGTGCGGGCCGCGTGAGAGGGGCGCCGGCTTGGTAGATCGGGCCGGGTGAGTGTTGCGCCGGTTCGGTGAAGCAGGATCGATGAAACGGGCTCGGCGAAACAGGCGTCGATGGAGCAAGGGCAGCTACATCAAGGGCCGGTGAAGCGGGACCAACGAAACAGGCTCGGCGAAACAGGCGCCGATGGAGCAAGGGCAGCTACATCAAGGACCGGTGAAGCAAAGGCCGGCGAAACAGGACCGGCGAAGCAGGATCGGCGAAGCAGGCGCCGGCGAAACGGGATCGACGAAGCAAAGGAGGACGTGCAATGGCGTCTGTGTTTACCAGGGTTATTCGGGGGGAGTTGCCGGGCCGCATCGTCTGGCGCGACGACAAGGCGGTCGCCTTGCTCACGATTGCGCCGATCCGCCCCGGCCACACGCTGGTGGTGCCGATCGAAGAGGTGGATCACTGGCTGGACGCCGCCCCGGAACTCTCCGCCCACCTGTTCGAGGTGTCGCGCAAGGTGGGCGATGCGCTGAAAAGCGCCTTCACGCCGACCCGGGTGGGGCTGATGATCGCCGGCCTGGAAGTGCCGCACCTGCACCTGCACCTGGTGCCCATCGACGAACTCAGCGACCTCGATTTCAGGCGGGCCGATGCGAACCCCGACCCCGCGATGATGGACGATGCCGCCCTGCGCATCCGGGCCGCTCTGCGCGCCGCCGGGCACGATGAAGTCTGCGATTCGTAAAGCAGCGGGGCGCTTTGCGGGCGGATGCGACCGGCCTGTTGATAGGCAAGGCCGGTGTCGCCGGGCGCTGACGTTGCAGCACACCGTCGATACGGTGGTCGCCCGCGGTCAATATGATCGCCCGGCGCCGACCGCCCGCGGCGGGGGAGCGCGCTTGGTGACCGCTTTTTGGATACGTTTATTGACAAGACGGGCCGCGACTCGTGACGCGCGCACCGTCACCCTCACCGTCGCATGCCTGCTGCTCGGCGCCCTTTGCGCGGCGCCGGCCTTCGTCACGGCAAAGCCCGCTGCGGCGCAAGATTCCGCCGTGCGGACGCGCCCGAACACGGACGCGATTGAAGAGATCGTGGTGACGGCGCGCCGACGTGAACAGCGCGCCTTTGACGTGCCGCTTTCATTTTCCACCCTGCACGGAGACAGGCTCGATGCGCTGCGCGTGTCGGGCAGGGACGTGCGCTTTTTGTCGAACCGCACGCCCAGCCTGCAGATGGAGTCCTCCTACGGCCGCATTTTTCCGCGCTTCTACATTCGCGGCCTCGGCAACACGGACTTCGACCTGAACGCATCGCAACCGGTTTCGCTGGTGTACGACGGGATCGTGCTGGAAAATTCCATGCTGAAGGGCTTCCCTGCCTTCGACCTGGAACGCATTGAAGTGCTGCGGGGGCCGCAGGGCACGCTCTTCGGGCGCAACACGCCGGCGGGAACCGTGAAGTTCGAGTCGAAGCGGCCGACGCAGACTTTCGAAGGCTACGGGCGGCTCGCCTGGGGGCGCTTCGCCGGCGGCATGTTCGAGGGCGCGCTCTCCGGCCCCCTGCTCGAAAACCGGCTGGACGCGCGCCTTTCGCTTTTGGGACGGCGGCGCGGCGACTGGATCGACAACACGCACACGGGCGAAGACGATGCGCTGGGCGGCTACGAAGAAATCGCGGGACGCCTGCAGCTTCAGTGGCGGCCGACCCCGGACTTTTCCGCGCTGCTCAATGTGCACGCGCGCGACCTTGACACCACCACCTCGCGTTTCCGCGCGAACCTGGTGGAGCGGGGCGCCCGCGACCTGCGCCCGGGCGTCGCGCGCGACAAGACCGCCATCGACGGTCTCTCCGACCAGTACCTGAACGCGCAGGGCCTGGCCCTCGAGCTGCTCTACCACGCGGGTGCAGTGCGCTGGGTGGCGCTCACGGGGCTGGCGCGTCTCGACACCTTTTCCCGGGGCGATATCGACGGCGGCTACGGCGCGGTGTTCAGCCCTCCGAGCGGCCCGGGCGTCATTCCCTTTCCCTCCGAGACGGGCAGCGGCATTCCCGCGCTGCGCCAGTTCAGCCAGGAGCTGCGCCTGGAGAGCCCGAAGCAGCGCTTAAGCTGGCAGGCCGGCCTGTTCTACTTTCGCGAGACCGTGGAAATGGAGGAC
>CAZJXU010000409.1:0-3830 GCA_964550095.1 uncultured Spirochaetales bacterium
CGCCGGGCATGACGGGCATGGAGGAAGAAGAAGAGGCCCGGCATTTCGAGCACGAGATGGGCGCGCGCACCACGCGGAGTTTCAACCCCTTCAGCGTTTCTTTGGGCGCTGTGTATCGCCCCAGCGACGATTTCTCCGCAACCTTGCGTCTGGCTTCCGTGGAGCGCGCGCCGGGCCCGGTGGAGCTTTTCTACGGGGGCGAGCATCACGCCACCAACACCTTCGAGGTGGGCGACCCGGGGCTGGGTGTCGAAGCCGCGCGCAGCGCCGAGCTCAACTTCCGACTGCGCCGGGAGCGCTTCTCGGGCAAGCTCAGCCTGTTCTACACCGACTACAGCGACTACATCTCCGGCCGCTTCACCGGCTACGAGGTGCTCGACGAGACGGGCGAAGCGGGCGAGGAGAACGGGCACGGCCACGATGGCGAAGGCGAGGCAGGCGAAGACGATCACGATCACGAACCCGGAAGCGGCCTGCGCGAGCTGCGCTACGTCAGCCAGGACGCAACCTTCTACGGTGCCGAGCTTTCCCTGGGGATGGAGCTGCTCGATACATCGAACCTGCACCTCGGCATGGGCGGGCAGCTCGACGTGGTGCGCGGGCGTTTTGCGAATGCGCGCCCCGGCGGCGCGGATGACGCGGGGGAGCTTTTCGCGGGCGAGGTGGAAACTTCCCGCAACATCCCGCGCCAGCCGCCGCTGCGCTACGGGCTGAACCTGCACTTCGAGCTCAAGCAGTTCCCGGCGCCCGTGCGCGGCAACGTGGGCATTTTCCACCACGCCGCACAAAAGCGCGTCGCGGGCGGGGAAAGCATCACCCGCGCGTGGACTTCACTGGATGCGCAGCTCGCCATCCCGCTGTGGACCAGGCCGGAGCGCAGCGTCGAGCTCCAGTTCAGCGGCCGCAACCTGCTGGACGAGGAGGGGCGCAATCACCTGAACTACCGCAAGGATGAGTTCATGGTGCGCGGCCGCTCAATGCGCGTGGAGCTGCACGGGAGTTTCTGAACCCGGACGCCGGGGGGTATGCGTGCGCGCAGTCGGTTCATGTCCGGCATTGCGCGTGCGTCATGCCTTTCGGGTGCGCGTCCGCCTAAATCCCCGAGCCGCCGCTTTCCTGGCCGGGGTGCAGCCCGCACTCGCGGGTTTCATCCTGCTCCCACCACCAGCGGCCCGAGCGCGCGGGCGCGCCCGCGGGTACGGCCCGGGTGCACGGCGCGCAGCCGACGCTCGCATAACCGCGCTGGTGCAGCCGGTTGATCGGCACGCCGTGCTCGCGCACAAAGCGCATCACGCGGTCCCGGTCCCAGTCTGCAAGCGGGTTCAGTTTCACCAGTCGCCCGCCGTTAGCCACTTCCGCCTTGCGCGTCTGCTCGCGGGTTATGCCCTGGTCCCTGGAAAGGCCGGTGATGTAGGCGTCCAGCCCGGCCAGGTAGCGCCGGTTCGGCTCCACCTTGCGCAGCCGGCAGCACAGCCGGCGCTTTTCCAGGGAGTCGTAGAAGAGGTTCACGCCGTGCTTTTGCACCATTTCCTGGATGGGCGCCGCCTCCGGCAGCAGCACCTCAATCTCGGTTTCGTAGTGCTCGCGCACCCGGTCCAGCAGGTCGTGCGTTTCCTGCGGCAGGCGCCCGGTGTCGATGGTGAAGACGCGGGCCGCCGGCTCGATGCGCTTCAGCAGGTGCAGCAGCGCCATGCCGGCCGGGTTGCCGAAAGAGCAGGAAAGCGCGAGGCGCGGGTGGAAATACTCCACCGCACGAGTCAAGATTTCCTCGGCCTCGAGCGCCTCCCAGGTGCCGGCGGAAATCTCGCGTAAAGCGCTGGAAATGCGGGGATTTTTCCCCGTGTGCGGCTGGGCGGCGGCGTGCATGGCCATCGGTATCGCGTCTCCTCCGGGCGTTGTCCGGGAAGTGGAGTGGGAATCCAGCATAGTGCAGTGGGGAATGAAGTCAAGGGCGCCCCGGCGGACGGGGTCGGGCGGCGGTTGGGGCACCGGGCGTCGGGGGGCTGTTTCCAGCGGGAAATACGACTGAAACGGGCCTGGCCATCACCTGGCCGTAATTGGCGAAGCCCCGCGCTCATCGGGAATTTGGCCGGGACGGTCGGGGCGCTGGGCGACCGATTCCAGCGAGAAATACGACTGAAACGGGCCGTTTCCAATGGGAGATGAGCCTGAAGGAGGGGCCATGATTCCGGCGGGAAATGCGACTGAAAGGCCGTGATTCCAGCGGGAAATGAGACTGAAACGCGCCTAGCCATAATGGTAGGTGTGGACTCCATTGGGAATTTGGCAGGACGGGCGGAGCGCTGGAGCCCCCGGACATGCCCTCCGGTTCGGCTTTGTTAGGTTTTCCAAATGCTTTCGAAAAAACACTGCGCCCCGCACTCGCCGGCCCGGCCTGTTTTGATTCCGCCCGTCACGTCTATTTGGATTCCCGTCCCGTCCGTTTTAATTCCCGCCACTACTATTTTGATTACCGCCTTGTTCGCCTTGCCCGTCCTGCCCCAGCCCGCCTGGTCCGAGCCGCCCGCGTCCGCGCTCTCGCCCGCCCTGGAGGAGATCGTCGTCACGGCCCGCAAGCGCGAAGAGCGGCTCCAGGATACGCCGCTCTCCATCAGCGCCTTCGCTGCGGAAGAGATGCAGGCGGCCAACATGATCGATCTGCGCGACATCGGTAAATACACCCCCGGCATGTCCTTCACTTCTTTCGGCATGGGCAGTTCGGAAGCGGGGGCCGTGTTCATCCGGGGCGTCGGGCAGGTCGATCATATAGTCACCACCGACCCGGGCGTCGGCCTGTATATCGACGGTGTGTACATGGGGCGCAACCAGGGCGGCGCGCTGGATCTGCTCGATGTCGAGCGCGTGGAAGTGCTGCGCGGTCCGCAGGGCACGCTGTTCGGCAAGAACACGATTGGGGGCGCCGTCAACGTCATCACCCGAAAGCCCACCGGCGAAAACGGCGCCTACACGGACTTCACGCTGGGCGATGGGCGCCGCTTCAACCTTGCAGCCGGCGGGGAGTTCGCCCTGACCGATCGCGTCGGCATGCGCGCCGGCCTGCTTCGCAGGAAGCGGGACGGCGTGGGCAGGCAGGTGTTCACGGGCGATGAAAGCGGGGACGAAGACAGCCTGGGCGCCCGCCTCAGCCTGCACCGCAGCGGCGAGGCCTCCGACTTCACCGTGACCATGGACGGCATGCGCGCCCGCCAGTCCGCCGTGCCGCACAGCCCCTTCGCGCTGGACCCGGTGCAGTTCCCGGGCATTTCATCCTGCTACCGGGCGGCGGGGCCGGATGAACTCGACCCCTACCCGCCCTGCGAGGGTGCGGGCGGCGGCCCCCTGGTCAACTACTCGCTGGACGATCTCGCCAGCGACCAGGATCTGTTCGGCGTGGCCGCGACCTTTCGCCGGGGCTTCGGCGATGCGCATTCGATGACGGCCATCACCGCGTATCGGGAGATGGAATACCAGGGCAACCTGGATCACGACGGCGCGCCCCAGCGCGTGGTGTATTACCACGAGACCGGCGTTTCCGAGCAGTTTTCCCAGGAGCTGCAGTGGAGCGGGGGCAGCGAGGGCGATGCGCTGGAGTGGATTGCCGGGCTCTACTACTTCAGCGAAGAGGGGCACAACCTGCAGGACGACTACGACCTGGCCGGGCACGGGCAGCGCCTGACGCAGGTGGAGAGCGAGAGCGTTGCGGCCTTCGGGCAGGGCACGCTGGAACTGGGCGCGCGTTTCAGCCTGGCGCTGGGCGGCCGCTACACCAGGGAGAGCAAGGATTACGACGTGGTGTATCGCAATCTTGGGGCGAGTGATCCGTCGCCGGG
>CAZJXU010000410.1:0-5819 GCA_964550095.1 uncultured Spirochaetales bacterium
CCGGTCATACCCGGCGCGGCCCCCCTATTAAACCGCACTTTTGCTGCGCTCGGCGAGCGGCGCGTCCGGGCGCCTTTCCTGCAGCAGCTTCAGCGCCCGGGGGCGGCGCTTGCTCTCGCCGCCGATCATCACCAGCTCGTCGCCGTCGCCGGGTTCGGTTTCCGGGGCCGGGTTTGCGAAGAAGCGCCCGCCGCTGATGATGCCGATCACGTTGACGTCGTCTTCGGCGGCGGGGAGTATCTGCGACAGCGGTTTGCCGATGTGCTTTTTGGAGATGCGCTGGGTGAAGAGCTCGGCGCCTTCATCGACCACGATCAGGTCGCGCCGGGTGAGCGCGGAGATCAGCACCTGCACGGCCAGCGAGCCGCCGGAGAGCACGAAGTCCGCGCCGGCCAGGTGAATGGCCTCCAGGTTCCAGCTATGCGCCACGCGGCTGATGATGTGCGCGCCCTTGCCCTGCTTGCGGCAATACACTGCAAGGAAGATGTTGACCGCGTCGTCGTTGGTGGTGAGCACGACCGAGGGCGCCTCGTCGATGCCCGCCTCCTTGGCCGCGGAGAGGCTCCCTGCGTCGCCGATCACGACCCGGTCCGCCACCTGCTCGAGTTCAGCGGCCAGCGCCGGCGCCCGCTCTATGATGGTCACCCGGGCGCCGCGGCGGCGCAGCGCGCGGCACACGGCCTTGCCGACCGTGCCGCCGCCGACCACCAGCACGGGTGCGTCCTGCGGCTGGTAGATCACGAAGAGCGCGTCGAGTTCCGTTACCTGCTCCTCGGCGCCCGCCACCAGCAGCACGCTGTGATCGGTGAGCCGGGTGTCGGGGCTGGCCGGGAAGAAGCGGCCGTGTTCCCAGACCGCGATGATGTCGATGCCGGTCAGCTCGTGCAGCCGGGTTTCCTCGACGGTGCGGCCCGGCAGCTTGGTGCCGTGAACGGGGAACTCGGCGATGATCAACTGGCCGAAGCGCCCGATGCGGTAAGCGGATTGATTGCCGGCGCGCACGCGGCTGGAGAGCTGTTCGCCCAGGCGCTGCTTCAGCGGTACCACCTCCGTGGCGCCGCTGATGCGCAGCACTTCTACGGCTTCGACTTCGCGCGCCATGGCGATGATGGGCACTTCGGGCGCGATGTCGCGCACCGTCAGCGTGAGGTTGGTGTTTTCCGCATCGCCCAGGTTCGCGAGCACCAGCCTGGCGTCCTGCACGCGCACCGCCCGCAGGGTGTCTCCCGATTCGCGGTCGCCTTCCACCACGTGCAGCCCTTCGGCATGCAGCGCGGCGGCCCGGGCGGTGTCCGGTTCGAGAATCACGTAGGGGATTTTCAGATCGACCAGGCGAGGCAGCAGGCCCCGGGCGATATCGTCGTAACGACACAGCACCACGTGTCCGCTGATGTGATCGGCCAGCGCCTGCGGCGCGTGCGGGCGCACCCGGGCTTCGAGCCAGGGCGCATAAAAGAAGCGGATGATGGTGAAGGGCGCGACCACCAGCAGCATCACGATGCCGTACAAAAGCACCACCATGGAAAACATGCGGCCGAGGTCGCTGTTGAAGACAATGTCGCCGAAGCCGAGGGTGCTCATGACGGTCAGCACCCAGTAGAAACCCGAGGCCCAGGAGTAGGAGCGCCCTTCGTAGAACATGATGGCGTGGAAGAGCAGGTTGAGCAGCAGCACCACGCCCACCAGCGCGATCGCGAAGGTGATCAGCGCCGCCCGGGCGCGGCGGCGCTCCGCGGCGCCGAAGCCGCTGGTCAACTGGGAAGGCAATAACTGCAAGGTGGGGGGAGTTTAGCGAAGCGCGCGAGGCCGGCCCCGTGGCGTGAGCGCCAAGCGGACATGCCCGATCTTTCTGCCAGGCAGAAGTGTCCGATTTTGCCTCCGCGTGGGCCGCGCCGGGGCGGGAACGCCAGAATCCGGTAGCCTCGGCCCCCGCCGTACCGGGGGCGGGAGCGTGGACGGCGCCCCCCGCGTGAGACGATGACGAAAACCCGGCGCGGCGCGGTCGGTGCGGCAACGCCCGCGGAGGCCGGACGCGCCCGCGACCAAAACCATCAGGAGCCGAAAAAAAGCGATGCCCGCACCGAAGCCCCACGGGCGCCTTCCCGGCGGCACTGCGCCGATCCGGGAAGACGACGCCTTCATCGAGCGCGCCCTCACTGATCTGAGCATTCCGACGCTGGTGATGTCTCTCGTGCACATCAGCGGCGACGCCTCGCTGCTGGACGCCCCGGAGCGGCCCACGGCCTGCCTGCTGAACGAAGTGCAGGGCTTCATGTCCGAACCCGACAAGGCCCGGGTGCGCGCCAAAGCGCTGGACATCATTCGCGCCTACCGGGACGGCGGCTGCGTGCTGCCGCCCCCGCCCTCGCCCGAAACGATTCACCGCATGATGAACTACCTGGCCGCCGCCGAGGTGCCCGGCGACTACGTGCCGATGCTGATGGAAGAGCTGGAGCTGGACGGCCGCGACCAGCGGGAGCAGCGCTTCCCGGAGGCGGTTTCGGCCCGGCAGCGGGAGAACTTTCACGTAGTGGTGATCGGCTGCGGCATGTCGGGCCTGCTGGCCGCGATCCGTCTGCAGCAGGCGGGCATTGCCTACACGGTGGTCGAGAAAAACCCGGGCGTCGGCGGCACCTGGTACGAAAACCGCTACCCGGGTTGCAGGGTGGACGTGGGCAACCACTTCTACTGCTATTCCTTCGCGCCGAACCCCGAGTGGAGCGAGTTCTTCGCACAGCGCGAGGAAATTCAGCGCTACTTCGAACGCTGCGCCGACCGCTACGGCGTGCGCGAACACATTCGCTTCGGCACTGAAGTGACTCAGGCGAGCTGGGACGAAGGCGCTTCGGCGTGGCGCGTGCAGGTGCGCGGTCCGGGCGGCGCCGAGGAGACCCTGTGCGCGGATGCGCTGGTCAGCGCGGTGGGACAGCTCAACCGGGCGAAGTTCCCCGAGATCCCCGGACAGGGGCGCTTCAAAGGGGAGTCGCTGCACTCTTCCGCCTGGAATGAAAGCGTGGAGTGGCGGGGCAAGCGCGTCGCCGTGATCGGAACCGGGGCCAGCGCCTTCCAGATTGTGCCGACCATCGCCGAAGCGGCCGAACGGGTGACGGTGTTTCAGCGCTCGGCCCAGTGGATGTTTCCGAACCCCCACTACCACGAGCAGGTCGGGGACGGCAAGAAGTGGGCGCTGACCCACCTGCCCTACTACGCCCGCTGGTACCGCTTCTACCTGTTCTGGCCGGGCTGCGACGGCGGCATGGCCGCCATGAGCGTGGACCCCGAGTGGCCGCACCAGGAGCGCTCCGTCAGCGCCGCCAACGAAGCGGCGCGCCTGGCGTTCAGCGGGTACCTGGAAGAACAGGTGGGAGACGACGAGGCGCTGCTGGAAAAGGTGATGCCCGACTACGTGTGCCTCGGCAAGCGCACGCTACAGGACAACGGGAGCTGGCTGGGCGCGCTGAAGCGCAGCGACGTGGAACTCGTCACCTGCGGCATTGCCGAAATTCGCGAACACTCGGTGCTGTGCGAAGACGGCAGCGAGTACCCGGTGGACCTGGTGGTCTATGCCACCGGCTTTCACGCCAACCGCTTTTTGTGGCCGATGGAAATCCGCGGGCGCGGCGGCGCTTCGCTGCGCGAGCAATGGGGCGAAGACCCCAGCGCCTATCTCGGCATCAGCGTGCCGGGCTTTCCCAACTTCTTCTGCGTGTACGGCCCCGGCACGAACCTGGCGCACGCGGGCAGCATCATCTTCCATTCCGAGTGCCAGGTGCGCTACATCATGGGCTGCCTGGGGCTGCTGATGCAGGAGGGCGCAAAGAGCATCGAGTGCAGGCGGGATGTCCACGACGCGTACGTGGAGCGCCTGCAGGATGAACTCTCGCGCAAGGTCTGGGCGCACCCCTCGATCAAGAACAGCTGGTACCAGGGGGGCACGGACGGGCGCATCAACGTGCTCTCGCCCTGGCGGCTGCGCGACTACTGGGAATGGACGCTGGCGCCGAAGCCGGAGGACTACCTGCTGCGTTAGGTCGGAGGGCGGCTGATGTTCGGGCGGGCCGGGGGCGTGCGAATGCCGGTTTTGCGCACACGGGCCGCGTTGCTACGCGCGCGGCGGAGGCGTGTGCACCAGGGTCAGGAACTCGAGGCGCGTGGCGGCGCGGCGATGCGCCGAGAGCGCCTGGTAGTCGGGGTCCTCGTACCAGGCGCGGGCCGCCTGCTCCGAGGGAAAGCGGAAAATCACCATGCGTCCGCTGCGCGGCGACGCGCCCTCCAGGGTGACGCTCGCATCGTCGAAGGCGATGAACTCTCCCCCGTGTCGCTTGAGCAGGGGAAAGAAGCCCTTCTCGTACAGGCGGTAGCGCTCGGCGTCTTCCACCACCACGTTGACGACCATGTAAACGGGTGTTGCTTCGCTGGGTTCGGGGGACATGGCTCTCCTTTTGTTCTTCGTTGTTGGCGGGCGTTTCGGGAAGCGCCGCCCGCGTGTTTCGGTTTTGCGACGCCGGCGGACATCGCGCGCTTCAATTCCGATCTGACGCCGCGCGCGTATTCAGCCCCGGCCCGAGGGCGCACGCCGCAGGGAAAGCAGGAAGGCGAGCGCCAGCACGAGCGTCATCGGCAGTACGCCGAACTTGCCGGGCGCATCCACCGGGAAGGGTCGCCAGACCCAGAGCACGAAGGCCGCGCCGATGCTGTATAGCAGGTGGTAAGCCAGCAGCAGCGGAACCAGGGCGCGGCAGCGCAGGGCGACGATCAGGTCGATGACGCCCAGCAGCATCTGGGTGAGCCCCATGGTGGCGAACAGGGACAGGATCACCTCGTGGTTCATGCTGAGGTCGATGCCGGCGATGCTGCCGGCGCCGCCGTCCGCCTTGAAGAAGTGGATGCCGCCCCGGCCCAGGTTGAACAGGCCGAATGCCGCGAGCGCAAGCCAGGCCGGCGCCGAGCCGTGGTAGTGGTCGTTGCCGAGGGCGCGCAGGCTGCGCGCGTCAATCCAGCGGTGGTCGGTCGGTGCGTTCATGGCTTCTCTCCCTGTGTTGCACGGCGGCGGGCGCCGGTGCGGCCGGGGGGATCATAGCCCGCCCGGACGCGGAGGGAGCGGCGGCGGCAGGATGGCTTCGGCGCCCATCAGTCTTCGTCCTCCTCGTCTTCTTCGTCCTCTTCCCACGCGCGCAGCCTCTTCCGAAACTCCCGGTAGTGGGGAAGGTCGTGCTTTCGCGAGTTCAGGAACTGGCGATAGACGGGAAGAAACTCCTGATCGAAGACGGGAGCTCCGAGACACCCCGGAAACACCATGATGAAGCCGGCGTCGCCGACCTGGTAATGAGTCGCGCCGAGCCCGACAGGCTTGCCATCGTCATCCAGGAGAGGCCGGCCGCCGTATTCCATGTAGTTGAGATACTGGACGAACTCGCCTTTCAGATTTTCAGCAATGGCGAGAGCTTCGGCGCCGCTCTCCCGGTACTCCAGAAACTCGCGGTAACGGCGACGTGAAGACTTGCGATCCTTCACGAATTCCCGGTAGGCGGGAAGCAGCTCCTCCTCGGCCAGGCGAAGGTGAATGTACTCCTTGCCGCGTCGCCTGGGAATCCAGTTGCCCGTGAAGAACATGCAATCCGGGCGACCGGGGCGATAGGCATATATGCCCCTGTGACCATGGCCCCTGCAGACTGTCTCGTCGCCCAGCACGACATTGTCCTCGCGCCTGCCGTTCAGCAGGTAGTTGAGCCAGGACACAAACTCGCTTCCCAGCGCCCCGTCAATGGCGGTGACTTTCGTTGTTGCGCTCTTCTTCATGATCCCTCCTTCGGGTGATG